>CAYHTG010000021.1:0-17931 GCA_964359495.1 uncultured Candidatus Peribacteria bacterium | reverse complement strand
CGGCGGACGGCGAAGTTTTGGAACAGTGGGACGAAAAAGAAGTGGAAAAAACCGCCGTCATCGATCCGGAAGTGGCCTTTATTATCAACGATATGCTTTCCGATCCCACGGTGAACTTGGGCGGATCCGGAGGTTACATGTACATTCCCGCCCTGGATAACGCCGCCAAAACGGGAACCTCCACCGATGAAGACGGCTACCCCCAAGATGGATGGATTGTGGCCTACACGCCCACACTCGTAACCGTGGGTTGGTCCGGGAATGCCAATGGCGAACCTATGGCATGGAACGGAGAAGCCTACCAAACCATTGCCCCCATTTGGAAGAATTACATGACTAAAATCTTAACTCGTCTGGAGCCCACGGAGTGGAAACGCCCTGAGGGGATTAAAGAAGTGGCCATCAGCAAAGCGAGCGGAAAACTTCCAGGCGAAAACACTCCTTCAGACATGATACGCACCGAAATTTTTGCTTCCTTCGCGGTGCCCACGGAAGTGGACGATTCCTACCAAGTCGTAAAAATTGAAACGGTCACGGGTCGTCGGGCCACCGAGTACTCGCCGGAAGATGTGGTGGAAGAACGCACCTATCGAATCCATAAAGAAGACTGGTCAAACTGGCAAAGTGACATCGACGCCTGGGCGGCCGCGCAAGAGGAAGACAAACGTCCACCCACCGAAACAGCCGCAGATATTCATAATGCCCAGACCGCGGCGAACATTCCTCAAGTGCTCATCACCAGCCCTTCCAATCTTGCCTCCCTTTCGAGTGACGTCCGCCTGCATGACATTGAAGTGGACGTACTGAACACCGGAAATGGCCTCGGCGAAGTGCAGTACCTTTTGAACGGAGACGTGACCTACCACGCAAGCTCAGCTCCTTATTCCGGCCGCATCCCGCTCCCCGTAACCGCCGGCGAGGGCACTATTTTAACCGTCACAGCAAAAATCATTGATCAGTACGGCTACTCCTCGGAAAGCACCGTACAGCTCCGCGTGGATGGAGGAGATGATGATGATGATGACGACGACAGTAGTCCCACCAACGATGAACCTGCCGAAGACATTATTGATTTAGAACTTCAGCTTTAACCGGATTCACTTACCATGAAAAATACCTTGCTCGCCGGAATGCTAGCCTTAAACGGTTGCCCTAAAATTCCGGATTGGGAGGTTTGCTTTGAGGAAGATGCCCACGTGGGAGACATGACTATGGGTTTTGCCACCTCTTACTTTGGTCACCAAATTCAGGATATCTTGGCGGATCGCTTCGAGGAAACATGCGGAAAAACCTATGAATTGGATGTTACTTCGCGAACACCTTCGGTATTTTGGGATAAGGTGGCGCTGAAAACCATGGTTGACTTTGGGAGTTGCGGCTTGGAAGAAAGAGATTTTTTAAGTAAGTTGAATCTTTTTTTTGGGGAGAAAATTTTTGACATAGTTACGAAAGATTGGGCGTTTAGCGGAGACTACCTTGTTTGCGATCAAGACGTTTCCGACACCTGCGTAGAACCTGATCCCAATGACCATGCATGCTTGGAAGTATTCGCCGACAACGTACTCCCTCTTATGATTTACGATAAAGCGAGCTCTATGTCCTGCGAGGAATTTCAAGCTTTTCCCAAGAACAAACGCAGCCTCTGAAAGGCTTTCCCGCGATGACTAAACTCGTTTTTTTCAGCTGCAGAAAGGGCTGCAAAAACCTTTTCGTGTCCCAAAGGTTTGAAGACGGAGGAAAGCGGAATTCCTGCCTTCACCGGCACTTCAATCGTCTCTGTGATTGTGCCTTCCGTTTCGCCCAAGAAAACTTTTTCCTCGTCGCCACTCACATAAGCGGCCGCGCAAACAAATTTTGCTTTACGGTTTTTTTCTTGTGCCATTCTTTGCATAAAATGCGCAAGCCATTCTTCATCGCTTGCCGTTTCCCCCGCTCCCCACCGGCGCGTCTTCACGCCGAGTTCATCGCCTAAAGCTTCAACAAAAATTCCACTGTCATCAGACAAGGTGAGCAGTCCCGAAAGCTGTGCATAAAACCGCGCTTTGCCCAGAGCATTTTCTTCAAAGCTCCCACCTTCCTCAATAAAATCCTCACTGATGCCAAGGTCTGTCAAAGAAACGAAATCCGCTTCCAAAGTGCTGAGCATTTCTCGAATTTCAGCGAACTTCCCCGGGTTTTTTGTGGCAATGAGAATTTTCACCGACTTATGATGCCAGCCGCCGCTGAGTGGTACAATAGCAGCAATGAAAATCCCTTCCTTCAGCACACTTGGCATCGCTCTCACTTTGCTTTTGGCTTTCACCGCCGAACTTTTTCGATTTCACGGCTACTTGCTCCTGGATCTATTTGTCCCCATTTTTGTGGCAACTTGGCTACTCACTCGCCTACTACGTAAACAAAGCCTCCGGCTCTCGCACACGCTGCTCCCCGCTGCCCTTTTTGCCGGCCTCGGCTTAGCCTCTCTCCTCCTCAACTCCGCAGAAATGAGTACGGGCGATTTCTTAAGTTCTGCTTTTTACGGCATCCGCTGGGTAAGTCTATATGCCCTTTCGGTGATAGTCCTGAACCGGTCTCCTCAAGAAAAGCTGCAAATCTTTTGGGGGCTCGCCCTCTTCACGCTGCTGCTGAGTGTGGCCGGCTTTGTGCAGCTTAAAATTCAGCCCGACTTCACGAACTTTGAAGATTTAGGTTGGGATCCGCACCAAAGTCGACTGCTTTCCACTTGGTTCGATCCCAACTTTGTTGGAGGATTTTTAGCTTTCAGTATTCCCCTCCTCTTGGGCGTAGGTCTCGATAAAAAAAATCTAAGAAAATTCCTTTTCCCCATTGCGGGTCTCGCCGGCATCGCCTTAGTGCTCACACTTTCCCGCAGTGCTTACCTCGCCTTTTTAACGGCTCTTTTTGTCTTTGGTTTTTTTCGCTCACTCAAACATTTGGCTGTCCTTGGCGTTGGCGTAATCTTACTGGTAGCGCTTATTCCTCCCGTGCAGGACCGCTTAGTGAGCATCACTCAAAACGCCGCCGCTTTTTTCACCGAAACTTACACGCTTCCCGATGCCTCCGCGCGGCTTCGTTTCGCCTCCTGGGACGAAGCTTGGGAGCTCTTTAAAGAAAAACCGCTGCTCGGCCAGGGCTACAATCGCTACAAATTCGCCGCCCTCGAACTCGGAACCTTAGATGACCTCGAAATCCACTCCGCCAGTGGCAGCGACTCGAGCCTACTCAACATCCTTGCCACCACCGGTCTCACCGGCTTTTTGCCCTTCCTTTCAGTCTACCTGCTCCTTGCCATCCAAGCCTTCAAGCATCGAAAAAATGGCTTTTCGCTAGGCTTTCTCGCTGGTCTCTGTGGACTTTTCATTCACTCGATTTTTGTGAACAGCATCCTCTTTCCACTTTTCATGGCTCCTTTTTGGATAGGCACTGGACTGCTTCCTTCAAAGGAAAATCTTACGCAAGAAGTTTAGGGCTTGTTCTTGCTCAATAAAAAACGGGCTCGTGGCTACCGTGATGAGTGAAGCCGTTCGCGCGTGCTCCAAAATAAAAGCCTTGGTCTTCAAAAAATCAATGTAAGCAAGTTCGGGCGCAAAAAAGTCGAGGTCGATGTTGAGAATTTTGTCCGCCTCCCCTATGAAAGTTTCACTCTTCAAAGCTTCCTCACTCGTTACAAAATGAACGCTGCCGAGGAGCCCCTCTTTTTGCGCGGGAACAATATAATTCCCAACATTCAAAACTTCATTCGTGTATCGAAAAACCTCCCCCAGCCCACCCCCATCGAACAATATTTCCGGGCTGCGAGCGTCTCTATGCTGATCCACGTGAATCAAGGCTGCTCCGCGTTTTAAAAAACCTTTGGACTCCGCCTCGTACCAAAAGTAAAAAACATGATTGTGATTATCCACCACAATAAGAGGAATTCCCTTCCACTTTGTACGCACAAAATGCTTCAGTCCTTTGCACGATTGAAGCTGACCTTCGTCATCGAGATCTTCAAAAACAACCTCATCGCCCATTTGGACATCCTCCAAAGTGCCTTCAATAATGTAGGGAACAAACAGTTTGGGCTCCGGCCCACGCTCCTCATAAGAAAAAGCGTTGTTGCCACGCCGCCCGGTTAAATAAAAAGCTCGATTGTACATGCTGATATCATAGACCTAAAGAGGATACTGATGCACTTTATATGGTTATATTTACACTGAAAATATCGTGGCTCATTCCCTTAAAAAAGGATTAACGAATATCCCGACGAGAAATTTTGAGCTCACCGCGATGATGTTTGTCGCCCAGCATTTTTTCCTTGGCCTTGCGGCTGCGACGTTTTTTTTGTTTACGAAGTTTAAAGATTTTCTGCGCGAATTCCGATCGCTTTCCCAACACGCGCTCTTCAATTTTTAAAATCAGTAAACGGTAAGCGCCGCTGCGGTTTGCTTCTCGCTCACGTTGTTCTTGAAACTTCACTTCAATTCCCGTGGGCAAATGTTTCAGCCACACGGTGCTCGCGGTTTTGTTTACTTTCTGTCCGCCCGCTCCACTTCCTCGTACAAATTTTTCTTCAATGTCCTCGGCAAAAATGTGAAGCAAGCGGGCTTTCTCCAAAAATTTCTCCGAAATTTGAACAGGAAATTCCATAACTCAAGTGCCTGTTAGTAGCCCTTATTTTGAATGAATTTTTCAAGAAGCTGCTTAGGGTACAGGGGCTTTTCTTCAGCGAGCGCCTGGTGGAAAAGCACCGTGGATGGCGTGAGACCGGGAAGCGTGTTCACCTCAATCAAAATAATATCCCCGCTATCGATATTAAGAAAGGCGTCCGCGCGGCAGTACCCTTCAATCCCCAATGTTTCCGCAACAATTTCAACAGCTTTTTTTGCACGTTCTAAACTAGCCGGCTTCACAAATTTTCCAGGTGGAGGCGTCATATTGACTCCCGTCCCACCTTGAAATTTTTCTTCCAAAGAAAGCACCGCTCCTTCCGCCACGGTGAGGCTGGGGCTGAGGGCATGAAGCTTCTCATTTTCTTGAACCACCCCAACGGTCACTTCAATCCATCCGGTTTTCCGCTTCCACTTGAGCTGATTTCCTTTCACGCGAACGCTGTCCGTTTCAACGAACTGCTCGAACAAAAGATTCTTGCCCGTCATGTCCGGCATTTCCACCATTTCCCGCTGATTGCGAAAAGTACCGGGGGAAATATGAGTGGCTTTTTTCAAAGCCAAATCCAAGTAGGCTTTTAAATCTTTCGCATTGAATAATCGTACGATTCCTGATGAACATCCCTCGTCTTGCGGTTTCACTATCACTGTCCGTGAGGACAGTTCCATTTGAAGCTTTTTAAAGTAAGCATCGAAATCCTTCGGTTTAAATCCTTCAAAAGAAGCGAGCGCTTGGGATTTTTTGGGCGCAAGGTATACGCCCCATTTTTCCAAACCCTGCAGGCGCTCCCCCGTCTCCCATTTATCCATACAAATACTCGACGCAGTCGAGCCGCACCCATTAAACTTTACTTTGTTTATGCTCAAAGTTTTCTGCAAAGTCCCATTTTCACCAATCCCCCCGTGAAGCCCCAAGAAAACAAAGTCGCTCTTTTTTACAAATGCATTGATTCCCATCGATTTGGGGATAAAAAATGCCTCGCTCACTTCATCTTTTTTAAGCGCCAAGCGGAGTCGAACTTTTTCTTCTAAAAACCGGAGTCGTTCTTCACCCTTCTCGGCATTCTCACAATTTTCTAAAACTTCTTCCACGGTATGATTGAGGGCAAGGGCGTAAGGAAGTTCCCAAACGCGACCTTTAGTATCGAGCAAAAACGGCCGCGGTGCGTAAAGTTTTGACCGTCTCAATTTGAGCCACGCATTGGTCCCGCTCATGAGCGAAACTTGCCTCTCGGAAGTGTCTCCGCCGAACAAAACGTTCACCGGCTTTTTACCCCGCTTAGCGGGGCCAGACCCGAAGGGAGAATTTTCCTTCACTTCCGGTACCACTAGCCCATAACGTCGTGCTGCATTCTTCACCACGTAACGGAGCAGATCCCGATGGCTAAACCCCACCCGCGAAGTTTGTTGAAAAAGAAAACTATTTTGCTCCATCCCACTGATGGGGTTGAAGTCGGAAAACCACAGCTTTCCATCCGGCAATAGCCAGCCATCAAAACGCGCAAAATCACGCATGCCGAGGAGGACAAAAAGCTGTTCCGCCTGCACTTGAATTTTCTCAATCGTTTCGTTATCAAAACGCGGAGGACAGTGGTAACGCACCTGCCGACTGGGCAAGTATTTTTTCCTGAAATCAAAAATTTGATGCTCCATATAACTGGTCTCGATTTCTGTTGGCAAAATGGCCACGGGCATGCCAAAACGATTTTGTAAAATGATGACGGTAAACTCAACCCCCTTACAAAAAGGCTCCACCACCACCCGCGTATCCATGCGCTTGGCGAATAAATGCTTGCTGCGGTCCAAGGCTTCCGCTGCCGTATCCACTGAAAAAACACCAATGCTTGATCCTCCCGTTGCGGGTTTCACAATGGCCCTTTTTAAATCGTGCAACTTAAAAAAATCGCGAATTTTCTCACCATGATTTTTTTCATGGATTTTCAAAACCATCGAAGGCGGTGCATAAAATCCATGCTTTCGAATAAACTCATTCGCTTCAAATTTGTCGAAACAACGCTTGCAAGCCTCCACTCCCGAACCCGTGTAAGGAACGTTAAACCTTTCAAGCAGCCGTTGAATTCCTCCGTCCTCTCCAAATTGCCCATGGATCACGGGAAAAGCCATGTCCACACTTTTAAGGAGATTTTTAAGAGCCGTGGGGCTTAAAAACTTCGCCGTCTCACGAAGTTTGAAATCAAAATCCGAAGGCGTATTTGAATAAAGCTGCGCCCTTGAAATGTGATACGCTCTTTTTTTGTGATCAAAATACAAAGGCACAATTTCAATTCCATCGCCCTCCAAATGATCCAAAACGCTGCGTGCGGAGTTCAACGAAATCCCTCGTTCCAGCGACGGCCCCCCGCAAATCAATGCAATTCTCATGGTTTTTTGTTAAAAAATTTACCGCAAATCTAACCTAAAAAACCTGCCAATGCAAGTATTTCCAGGAAAAATCTAAAGATTTTCGCTAAATTCACTCAGGAGAAACGGGCGCGTACCCCTCTCTCATTTGCGCCAAAACTGCGGCTGCGTGAAAAGCATAAGTGGAACCCATAACTACGCGTGGGCTGGCTTGATCGGGTTGAATGGGTACGGGGCGCCCTGCTGAATCCAAAATCCAGGGTAGGTTCTTATCGGAAGGATCGGGTGCGTCTTCACCGGCAACACCGGAAAAGGTGATTTGAGGCCTATCGAAAAAGTTTAGTTGCATATGAAAATCAAGGAGAATTAAAGTGACGAAATGTTAGCACTGATCACAATGACGTCAAGCTATTCTCTACGCCCACGTCGATTAATATTTTCAGTAAATTTTTCCGGCGTTGGAAAGTCCCACTGGTGAGCCGGTGGATCATATAAAAAACTACCGGAGCTCGGATCATCTCTTGGGTCCTTATCCACCACCCACGTACACTTCTTTTCCAACAAACCTACGTTTGTAACATAATTTTCACCCTCCCTTCTATAACAAGTCTCTATAGGCGCTAACAATTGATTCCTCATGCTTATTGTTAAGTGAGCTTGAGTCATACGTTACTTCCAAAAGTTGTCAATGGTGGAGATGGCGGGAATCGAACCCGCGTCCAAAAAGGAAGCGCAAAACCTTTTACTTTCATAGTCCATTCTGTCTACGTCGGCGCCATAAAGAGTGGACAAAAGCGACACCGCCGTGTGTTCGAAATTTCGGTCGGGGCCCGGAACACAAGCAAGCCCTCCCCTAAGCCTCGAATATTACGCCCGTTTAACCCACAAGGCGTCGGTTAAAGGACGGTATCGCGCTAAATGGCGATACAAGATTCTCTACACAAACGCCGGAGCGAAAGCGGGAACCAAACGTAAACGTCGGGCATCCTCAAGAATCTTTGCAGTGGTATTAGCACTTAATTTGCTTGGACGGATTAAGGTGAGACCAAGCAATCACCTGAAAGCCGGCTTCAGACTTCATGTCTTTCTGTCAAAGCCTGTACATCCCCACGTTTTCAAAGAGCTGGGTTATTTTACTACTCTGCCAGTTTTGACGCAAACCTATAATTTATGGTAATATATAGTGATTAAAATAAAAACGTATGGCTGAAAAACCAAAAGTATCCGCGGAAACACTCGCGGGCCCAAAAAACTATGGGATTGAAAGAGGTATTTTACGTGTGGAAAGTACCTTAGAGGCTCAAGGGAACTTACGAGCTGAAGCTGAAAAAGCGGAAGCCAAGTACTACCCGCGCTATTGGTACTGCTCAAGTTTGATTGTACGTTATGTGGGGGAAACGCTCACCGCCCTCGGAAAGAGCCCGGCTTTTCTCGAAACTTATCAGGAGGCCATGGAAAACCTTACTCACCTGTATGCAGCCCTTGACCGCATAATGGAGGCTTCCAAGCGGCCTTTCCCCGAAGCTTTAGTGGCCGACCAAAACTTGCCCGCGCATATTGTTGTCAGTCTGAAAACAAAGGCCAATAAGGATATTCAGGAAACTCTGGACATGGCGGGAGTGAGTAGCCCCGACCGCATAGCCTGGATTTCGCTTTACACTTTATTTAAAGAATCTTCGAAAAGGTCCGCCGAAGAGGTTAAAAAGTCCACCTTGCCCTTGGAACGAGAGCTGAGCAACGCTCTAAAGGTCGTTAAGGTCCCTTCGCTTTTAGAAGATTTTGACCGATTCTCCGACAAACTATGAATCCATTAAATCAAGAAGTTTTAGCTTTGGCCAAAAATTCTCCCACCCTGCAGGCTCAACCTGAGCTGCTAGAGTTTTGGCTCGGCCAAATTCCGGAGCTGAATGGCGAGGGCCTTTTGAAAGTTAAGGCCGTGCTTGAAGCGGACCTCATGAGGCGAAAAGAGATTGAGGAGGCTAGTTTGGGAAGAATAGTTGAAATCGAAAAACAACATTTGGAAGCTCTGGAGCATTTCAAGCGCGTCGATCTACCCAAGTTTTTGAAAAAGTGGGAAGTGGAACAGGCTTCAAAAGACAATCCTGAAGAACTTTTAAACCAACTGTAAAATGGGCGCCATCCCTGAAAGGCCACAACCGGTGCTAAAGGCTATGGATGATGCGGAAGCCCGCGTTAATCGAACGAATTTTGATGTCAGCGCGGCGAACCGAGCGGCAATTAAAGTAGCTGAAAAAGCTATTACTGATAAAATTGCCGGATACAAATCTTCAGGTGTGTACGAAGATGTCAAAGACGAGTTTAAAGCCGCTTCACATGTCGTCTTGGCTCGAACCCGCGAGGGTGCAGAGATTATGGCGGAAACGCCGGAGCAGCTTTTCGGTACCCTAGTGGCTCGCTTTGAAAGGATGGTGGTGGTCGAGAACGCGGCGGCCGGCGAACGTTTGAACTCCCTTGCGGCAAACACCGTAGCGCAGCTGACCGAGCTGGGAAGAGAGCTAAACGTAGCGAAAGCAGACCTTACAAAAAGAACCGGTGCGTATGAAGAAGCGGTTCAGCCTATCGCTGAAGCCCTTTATAAACCCAAGGATGTCGCGGATACCTTGGAAAGTCTGAGTCGAATTACAGGAGACGCCATGGTGGCTGGCAAGTTGACGAAGTATATAGGTGCCGCCGGCGTCCCGGGCGAAAACGACGCCATGTTCGACCTCCTCACGAAACCGGAAAATTCACGGAAACTGCACGCTGTAATGCCTGAATTCCAGGCTTTAACGGGAATTAGACTGGACGAAGTCACCCAACAAATTAGCTCTTCTCTGGAAAGGGTAAGACAAAAAGCTCTCTACATGGGGGATAAGACCGCTATGCGTAAAATGGCGCTGGAGGCTTTTCTGAATGCCCTTAGTCTTGCCAAAGCAGCGAACGATCTAATGACAAACATTTTATTCAATCCCAAGCACGCTGAGGAATTGGCTCATCCTCAAGAGACCCACGAGAGTGGCGGCGAAATGCTTTCGGAAGAAGAAATGAAGTTTATGTTGAGTATGTTTTTGGAGGGGTCCAAGGATAAGAACTTTGCGGAACAACTCTTCGACGCGACTTCAGCCTACGAGTACTGGACGGACGTGAAACCGGAAAACCTCAATGGTGCGCAAAAGTTTGTTCTTGCCTATACGCAGGGAACTCTCAACGCGGGAATCGGTTTAGGGGGCCTAATCGCTCACCCTATTGATGCTTTAAATGGCCTTGCCCACGCGGCGCACGGAATCTTTAATCCGGAGACCCAACAAAAAATCGTCCAAATGGCTCAATATGGATGGGCACATTCGAGCAAGGGAGAAAAGGCAATATTCATGACGCAGTTAGCCGCAGAATTTGCGGTTTCCAGCGTTGTAATGGGAGCCGCTCTCCATAAAATGGGGGTCGTGGGAAAGCTGACGAAAGTGGCGACTGCCCGTGGGCTTGGTTCCGCTGCCGAGACTTTTGCTATGCTCGCCAACCCTCTGCTCCGCCAAGCGCCTCGGCTTGCGAAGTACGGAGCGGCGGCGGCGGAAATCACTGAAGGGCTTGTGCAACGTGCCACCATACTCACGACTAAACTGGAAACCCTCTTCCCCAACGTAGCTAAAGTCTTACATCCCGAACAGCTCGCTCATCGTGGCCATCAGGCTGTGGAGGTAGAACACAAAGCGGCGTCTCCTGCCCACGCGGTCCATGAAGCTTTGAGTCCAAATTCACCGCTTATGGATCAAATCACAAGGCTTCAGTTAGACATGGAGACGGCCACTGCTCAAGGCGAAAAACTTGGCTTCACGGTTGAGGAGCTTCATCAAATTCAAACGGCGGCGGCCCAGTTGAAAATAGCGGCTTAGTTTTCCACCTCCGCCCCCGGCAAATTTTTCATCTTTTTCCCCAAGGCGGTGAGGCTTTTTTTGAGGCCCTCCACCCAGGGCACGCCGAGGTCTTTGAAAGGGATTTTGAGTTTGGTGCCGGAAATAATCCAATGCGAGTTGAAGTCCAACAGCGACATAATGTTTTCGGGGCGCACTTTGCCGGACATGTGCAGTACAATTTGCCGATCTTCCTGCGAATGAACGTTCTCCGCTTTCACATTGATGATGCTGGCTTTTTTAGCGAGCATTTTGATTTCCAAAACACGGAACAAATTGGACACCTCTTCGGGCATTTTTCCGTAATCTTCGATAAGTTCCGTCTTCAGCTCCGTAAGGTACTCGAGTGTATCGGCGGAGGCCAGTTTTTGGTAAACGGAAATTTTTTCTTTGGAGCTGACGATGTATTCGTCCGGCACGTAAGCAGGCAGCGGAATTTCAATGGTGACGTCCGGAACGGCGCTGCCCTCGTCCACTTTCTTTCCTTTTTTGAGACTGTCCACGGCTTGATTCAGCATACGCACAAAGTGGCTCACTCCCACCACTTGAATAGCGCCGGATTGATTGGCTCCCAAGATATCTCCCGCACCGCGAATTTCCAAATCCTTCATGGCAATTTGGAATCCGGCGCCGAGTTCGTTCGCTTCCACAATCGCCTTGAGTCGTTTCTTCGCGTCGAGCGGCAAGCGTTTCATGTGGTACAAAAAGTAGGAATAGGCTTGCGTGCGAGACCGTCCCACGCGTCCGCGAAGCTGGTAAAGTTGTGCAAGCCCGAAGCGTTCCGCGTTGTTCACAATGAGCGTGTTCGCATTCGGCAAATCGATTCCATTTTCAATAATTGTGGAGCTCACTAAAATATCGAACTCCCCGTTTTTAAAGGCCAAAATTCGGGACTCCAGGTCGTCCGGGCGGAGCTTTCCGTGCGTAACCACAATGCGCGCCTTTGGTAAAAGCGAGCGCAGCTTATCGGCCATATCTTCGATAGTTTGTACTCGATTGTGCAGGAAGTAAACCTGCCCTCCACGTTCCAATTCTTTGTCAACAGCACTCTTAATGAGCCCCAGCGAAAAACGTCTCACATCCGTGACCACGGGAAGACGTCCGGGCGGCGGCGTGGTGATGGTGGAGATGTCGCGAAGTCCGTGCAAACTAATGTTCAAAGTTCGCGGAATGGGCGTAGCGGTCATCGTCAAAATGTGCACCTCTTTTCGAAGGTTCTTCAAAACCTCTTTTTGTTTCACGCCAAAGCGCTGCTCTTCATCAATAATCACAAGGCCGAGGTCTTTAAATTTTATGTCTTCTTGTAAAAGCCGATGCGTGCCAATAATGATGTCGATCTCCCCTCGTTCCAGCGAACGCAAAATTCGTTTTTGCTCGGCGGGCGTTCTAAAGCGACTGAGCATTTCCACCCTCACATTGAAGTTTTCCATTCGTCGTATAAAAGTTTTGTAATGCTGATCGGCCAAAATTGTAATGGGCGTGAGTACCACCACTTGTTTTTTTTCTTCCACCGCTTTAAAAGCGGCTCGCATGGCGACTTCCGTTTTACCAAACCCCACGTCTCCACACACAAGTCTGTCCATGGGTTTTTTGCCTTCCATGTCGCGCTTCACGTCCAAAATGGCGCGGAGCTGGCCGGGCGTTTCCACATAAGTAAATTCTTTCTCAAACTGAATGAGCCGCGCGTCGTCGGCGTGAAAAGCATAGCCTCTGGCACTCTCTCTTTCCGCATAAAGCTCCAAAAGTTCCTGCGCGATTTTCTCCGTTTCCTTCCGGACGCGGTTTTGAATGGTGTGCCACTCGGCGCTGCCAAGTCGCGTCAACTTGGGCGTTCTTTCTCCGGAGCCAATGAATTTGGAAACTTTGTCCGCCTGATCAATAGGCACAAAGAGCTTGTCATTTTCGGCGTATCCGATTTTTAAATACTCTCGTGTCACTTCATCAATCGTTCGCTTGTCTAGCCCTAAAAATTGCCCAATCCCATGGTCGCTGTGAACCACAAAGTCACCGGCCTTTAGCCCTGTTAAAAACTCCGTGTAAACTTTTTGCCTTTCGGGCATGCGCTTTTCCACCTCTCCCACTCCACTCACGTTCCGGTCCGTAATCACAGCGAACTTAAGACTGGAGTTTTGAAATGCCTCGGGGAAAATGTCTTCCTTTCCGATTTCAAAAATGACTACTGCGCCGTGAGGCGCAGCGTTCCCTCCCTCCCCGGCAAACCCACTATAAGGAATTTTCTTTTCATCAAAAAGCCCCCGGTAGTGCTCGGCGTGCTTCGTGAACAAAAACACTTTCCAATCCTCGTTCGTTTTCTCGCGAAGATCCGAAACGAAATCCTGCGAGTTGTAATATTTTAACACGGAAAGATAGTGCAGATGGTGATGATAGGGCGTTTCCTCCATAAAAGAGCGGAACTCCATATATCGACTTTCGGGGTTTCTTTGCTGCATCACTTGTTCAAATTCATCGGCCTCGGCGTCCGGGAACTCAACTTCGTCATCTAAAACCAAATCGCCGCGTCCAAAAAAACTGAGCAAAGGTGTGTCCCCCTCGGGTACCGCAATAGGGTAAATCACAAGCGATTCGAGCTGGCTAAGATCCACTTTCTCCGTTTGATCGAAAATGGAAATCTTCTCGATGTCGTCAAAGGACATCTCAATGCGCACCGGCGCGGTCGAATTCACGGGCCAAAGTGTCAAAAGGTCTCCGTGACGAAAGTACTGCCCCTTCTCCACATAAGAGTCAAAAGACACCTCGTAGCCTAAACGAATAAGGTTTTCAAAAAAACTAACGCCATCGATGCGGTCTTTCACGTTGACCCTTAAAACGCCTTTTTCAATCTCTTTAGGACTCGGGTAGGCGCGAAAAAGATCTTTATAAGTGAGGGTAAAAAACTGGGAAGACTCTTTGGTTAAAACTTTCGAGAAAAACTCCATGAGGCGAACCTTGTTCTTCCGATCAATGACGCGGTCCCGCATGGGGTTGTTTTCATATTCAAAGTTGTGCACAGGCGCGTCTCCCCACAAAGACAAAGCGCGGGCGACGTTTTCTTTATGCGTGTGGTCACTGCAAATCCATAAAACTTGTTTTAGGTCTTGGATTTCACGCGTCAAATCCGCCACAAGAAAAGCCTTTGAGGAAAAATTACCTCCTCCGGAAACGGAGGTGTAGCCCTGTTGATTAAGTTGCTCGATCACCTGAATATTTTGCCCGTGAGGGAAAAGGGTGATCAAATGTTTACAGTCTTTCACAAGAAGACGCTTAAACCTTGAGCGGCATGATAATATGAAGATAGCCGCTCGATTTAGCAGGCGTTACCATAACAGGGGAAAGGCCGTCATTCAAGCTAAAATTAACCTTGGGGTCTTTGAGGTGAGAAAGTACGTCTAAAAGGTATTGTACGTTTAGCGCCGTTTCGAGTGTTTCGCCGGTCATGTTTTCTGCGCTGATTTCAGTGGCACCTTGTCCCACTTGGGTTTCGTCGCTAAACACCAAGAGCTTTCCTTTCTCAAGACGAACCTTAACGTTATTACTGTTTTCACGAACAATCACCGAGACTTTTTTTAGACTGAGTAGAAAGTCCTCCGTCGATAAAACGGCGGTGGTTTTATTCTCTTTCGGTATAATTTTTTCGTAGTCGGGAAAGTTTCCCTCAATCAGTCGGGAAACCAACTCCACGCCGTCCACCTTAAACTGGATTTGCCCCTTTCCAACTCGAACTTCAAGCTCGTCTTCTTTACTGTTTTCTAAAATTTTCTGCAGCTCTTGGGCGGTCTTCGAGGGAACAATAAAAGAGGTGTCCACGCCTAGGTCTTTAGTGAGTTCAAAGCTTTTTTCGCCAAGTCGATAGCTGTCTGTGGCGGCCAACTTAACCGTCTTCCCCACCACTTGCCAAAAAACTCCCGTGAGGACCGGTCTCGATATATTCGTGGAAGCCGCAAATACAACCTGTTCAAGAGCCCCTAAAACGGGTTTTACCGGGAACTTAAGGCCGTCGGCTTTTTCAATTTTTGGCGCGCTTGGAAATTCGTCGCTTGAAATCCCCTTCATTCGTGTTTCAGATCCAGGCGATTTAACAATCAGCGTGTTCCCATTGGTCACTGTAAGTTCCACTTCTTTATCTTCCAAAAGTGCAACGTAAGAGGTGAAAATTTTTGCCGGTACCGTTAAGCTTCCTTCGTTTTCAATATCGGCTTCAAAAGAGGAGCTGATTGCAATTTCTAAATTCGTTGCACTTAAAAAAACCTTTTTCCCTTCCGCCCTCAGTAAAATATTATTTAAAACAGGCAAAGTGTTGTTTGGACTCACCGCTCTGTTTGCCAGTAAGAGTGCAAGAGCTAAGTCCGCTTGTTTACAAGTTAATTTCATGGCTTCATCAAAGCAAATTTCTTTGCACATGTCTATACTCGACGAAGTCGAGCTTACAAATGAGCCTTAAAAGAAATAATTAAAAACAAAAAGAGATATATATAAAAAGAAGTAGTAAATAGAAGGGTCTTGACCGCCCCACCACTTTTATAATAAAACACCACTGTTTTTCAGTCTTTCCGCGCAAAATCAAAAAAACCATCAAGGTATAAACACCAGCATTGTGCAAAACTTTAACCCGAAAACCAAGAAACTTGTGCAAAACCCGTTGATAACTCTCAAAATCCGATTACAACCGGAGCAATCCCACCCCCCACTCACATGAACTTACAAAAAAAGAAATAAAACACCTTGCCCGGGGAAAAACTTTTCCACAAACCCGCGCGCAAAACCCGCCCGCCCATTATCCACAAGTTTTAAACAAAAATCACCGTTGGAATAATAACCGGCCTCTTATTGAACCTCTGCAAAGCGAGCCCCGCAATATCACTGCGAATCCCTTGCTCGTAGTCCTCCAAAGAAGGCCGCTTATTGCGCTTAAGAATCTTTTGCAGACTTTCCCTAAGTTTGTGGTCAATTTCCTTGAGCGCTTTTTGCTGCTCTTTTGCCACCACAAACCCACGCGTCGTAATAACGGGGTTTCCCTCCAAACGCCCCTTTCGCAACTTCAGAACAAGCGAAATGATCCCGTTTTGAGCCATCGCCTCGCGCTCCTTCAAAATTTGAGACCCCAAGTCCCCCTTGCCCGTCCCGTCCACCACCACATAGCGCACCTTAATATCCTCCTTTTTTGCGGTCACCTTGCCCTCGCGCACTTCGAGAACGTTCCCGTTGTCCAGCATTTGAACATGATCCGCCGGAATCCCTACCGAAGGGGCCAAATTCCCATGCGCCCGTCGCATGTAAAAATTACCATGAATAGGCACGAGGTGAGACGGCTTCACCAGACTCATCATGAGCTTCAAGTCCTCCTGCTGCCCGTGCCCGGAAGCATGCACGTCCATCATTTGATTATGCACCACATAGGCTCCCAAACGAGAAAGCGCATCCACCAAAAATGCCACATGCTTTTCATTCCCGGGGATGGGCGAAGAAGACACCACCACCGTATCTCCCTCGTGGATTTTAACCTGAGCATGAGCCCCCGTTGCCATGCGAGAAAGAGCGGCCATAGGCTCCCCCTGCCCACCCGTGGTGAGCATTAAAACGTCGCGATCGGGATGATGATTCACCTGTCGGATATCAATAATCATCTCCTTGTCGAACTTCAAAAAACCAAGCTTACGCGCAATTTCAAAGTTACTGAGCAAACTCCCTCCTGACAAAAAGACCTTTCGGCGATTCTGCTTCGCGAAATCTAAAATCTGCTGAATACGGCCTATCATGGAAGCAAAGCAAGCGATCAAAATACGGCCTTTCGCATTCGCAATATTCTCCTCAAGGTTGCCCGCAACAAAGCGTTCGGAAATGGTGTGGCCGGGCTTCAAAGCGTTCGTACTGTCGGAAAAAAGCAAGGTCACGCCCCGCTTTCCAATCTCAGCCATGCGTTTGATGTCCGCCTCCACCCCATCCGCCGGAGTAAAATCAAACTTAAAGTCCCCGGTATGAACAATGCTTCCGGCCGGACTGCGCACGTAAATCCCCATGGCATCCGGGATAGAATGATTCACGCGGAAAAACTCCACCTGCAGTTGCCCAAAATTATAAGTTTGTTTGTTGTCCACCACCTTCAGTTTGACCAACTTCATCATCTTGTGTTCCTCAAGCTGTTTTTGCACCAGACCAAGCGATAAAGAAGATCCATAAATCGTAGGAAAACCAAGGTCCGCAAGCACGTAGGGAAGCGCCCCAATATGATCCAAATGCCCGTGCGTAATCAAAATGCCCTTCAGGCGATGTTTGCGCTCCACGAGGTATTGAATGTCCGGAATCACGTAATCCACCCCAAACAGCTCGTCCTCGGGAAACTGGAAACCCATATCAATAGCAACAATGTCTTGCTCGTACTCCACAATCATGGAATTCTTCCCCACCTCTTCCATTCCCCCAATGGGAATTAGGCGCATCACCTTCGGGTGCACCGACGGCCCCCTGGAATTCTTTTCAGGCTGAGAGGCCCGCACCTCCTTTGATGAAACCAGCGGTGCTTTATTCCCGCCTCGGACGGCCTCACTAAGCCATTCTGACAACTTATCGATTTGTTTCATTTGATCAGGGAAAAGTGTAACAAAGCCCAGCCACCCGGTCTATCCAAACGGAGCTTGACAGCCGCCATTAAAGGTGTTACAGTGAGCGCCTCTTAAAACTTTTCTCCATGGAATTCAAGAACAAAGTCAGAGTTGCCGCCGCCGCCCTGGCTGCCGTAACCTATGGTACAGTTAAGATTGTGAGCACTTATTTGGAAGAGAAGAACGAAAGCCAAGAGGTAGCCTCGGAAGCCCACACAACCCCTCCCCCTCAAGAACGGAGAGAGGAGCCCTTGCCCATACCCGTTGGAGATCAAATTGAAGCCGCACGTCAAGCCCTTGGCGCCGAACAAGCTAAAAAAGATGATGGCTATTTGTGGACATCTTATGGCGCGCCCGAAACCGTTTCAGGAGACTGCAGCGCAGCCAAATTAACCAGGATTCAGAAGGCCCAAGAGC
>CAYHTG010000020.1:0-18577 GCA_964359495.1 uncultured Candidatus Peribacteria bacterium | reverse complement strand
CATTTTCAAGTGCCAATAACATTTCCAGCACTACTTTATCCACGGCAGAAGCCGCATCACCTTGTGCCTCAAGTTCCTGCTTCTTAGCCTTTCTATCAACGTCTGGAACATTTTGGAGTGTTCCTAAGTAGTCATTATCAGGTCTTGCTTGAGCCATATATAAGGTTAAACTTATTAAAGTATACCACTTATTCTAAGTAATGCAAGTAGAAACACGTCTAGTGAAGCTTACATCATATCTCCCATTCCACCCATGCCCGGCATACCACCACCGGCCGCTTTTTCTTCAGGGATATCCGTGACCGTAGCACCCGTGGTCAAAACCGTAGCCACGACGGAAACGGCATTTTCAAGAGCGCTGCGCGTCACCATTTTGGGGTCCACAATGCCGGCTTCAAACATATCCACGAACTCATCCTTAAGGGCATCGTAGCCGTAAGACGGGTTATCCTTTTTTAAAATTTCCGTAATCACCACTTCCCCATTTTTCCCGGCGTTTTCGGCAATTTGACGAACTGCGGAGCTGAGCACAAATTTCACCAAACGAATCCCCACTTTTTCATCTTCATTGCCGGCATGCAAAGTATCCAAAACTTTGGAAGCATGCAGAAGAGCAACTCCGCCGCCGGCCACAATCCCTTCCTGAACGGCGGCCTTAGTTGCATTCAGCGCATCTTCAATGCGCGTCTTTTTCTCTTTCATTTCAATCTCGGTAGCGGCACCCACTTCAATAATCCCTACTCCACCGGAAAGTTTGGCAATGCGTTCCTGAAGTTTTTCTTTATCGAAATCGGACTTTGTTTTTTCCATGCTCGCCTTGAGCTCCATCACCCTGGCCTCGACATTTTTAGCACTTCCGTTCCCATCAATAATCATGGTGTTGTCTTTGCCGGACACCACTTTTTTGGCCTCCCCCAAATCATTCAAAGTGGCGGTTTCAAGCTTCATGCTCAGCTCGTCCGAAATCACGGTTCCACCGGTAAGAATGGCAATATCCTTGAGCATTTCCTTGCGACGATCCCCAAAAGCGGGAGCCTTAATGGCGAGCATGCTGAATCCACCACGAAGCTTGTTCACCACAATGTTGGCCAAGGCATCCCCATCAATATCTTCCGCAATCACCACGAGCTCTTTTTTGCCCGATTGAACGAGGGCCTCGAGCAGTGGCAGCAAATCTTTAAAGCTGCTGATTTTCTTATCGGTGATGAGGATTTTCACGTTTTCATAGACGGCCTCCATACGAGAAGGATCGGTGACCATGTAGGGAGAAATAAAACCGTTATCGAACTGCATTCCCTCTACGGTGCGCATGGAAATTCCCATGCCGCGTTGGCTTTCTTCAACGGTAATCGCTCCATCGTGACCCACTTTTTCCATAAGGTCGGCCAACACCTCTCCCACCTCTTCATCTTGAGCGGAAATGGTCGCCACCTGTGCGATTTCTTTTTTGGTTTTCAAAGGTTTGCTCATGGCATTGAGCTCCTCCACCACAGCCCTCAGCGCCTTATCCATCCCCTTTCGGAGCAAAATAGGATTGGCCCCCGCCACTACGTTTCGAATTCCTTCTTCCAAAAGAGCCGTCGCCAAAACAATAGCCGTGGTGGTCCCGTCTCCCGCCACGTCATTGGTTCGAGTGGCCACTTCTTTCACGAGCTGTGCACCCACATTTTCTTCCGGATCTTTCAGATCGATTTCCTTCGCAATGGTCACTCCATCATTCGTGATGAGCGGACCTCCATACTTCTTTTCAAGAAGCACATTACGCCCCTTGGGTCCCATGGTGATTCTCACCGCATCCGCGAGTTGTCTGACTCCGGAAAGCAGCTTTTGACGCGCTTCGTCTTGGAACAAAATTTTCTTAGCCATAGTGTTTTAAGTTAATTTTTAAGATTTGTCACCTTCGGCGACTGTTATTCAAGAATTGCCAAAATATCTTCCTCTTCCAGAAGCAACATCTCTTTCCCATCCATTTCCACTTCCGTAGGACCGTACTTTTTAAACAGAACCGTTTGCCCCACTTTCACTTGAGCCTCCTTCCCTTCTTTTCCACTTCCCACCGCCATCACCTCCCCACGTTGTGGTTTTTCTTTGGCGGCATCGGTTAAATAAATTCCCGTCGAAGTTTGCGACGCTTCTTCTTCTCGCTTCACCACCACATACCCGGCAAGAGGTTTAAGTTTAGACATAACAATAGGGTTAAATTAGCACTCTAGTTTTTGTAGTGCCAATTCTAAGGTTTTGAACATTTAAGTCAAGCCGAATTGAGAAAAATTCAGGAAAATTTCAGGATTTTTTGGAAATGATTTGAGAAAATGTGGGTTACTTATGAAAGTCATTTACGACAACTCGGTAGAGAAATCGATTGATGAATTGGAAAAACCAACCATATCCAAAGTCGTACGTATGATCATACTTTTGGGACAGTATGGAGTTGAGTTACGAATGCCTCACGCAAAAAAAATAACACATGGGCTTTATGAGCTAAGAATAAGAGGGCGCCAAGAAGTACGTATTTTTTATATTTTCCGAAAAAACTATGTCGCACTTCTTCACTTATTTATTAAAAAATCACAAAAAACTCCTCCTAAAGAAATTTCAACTGCACTCAAAAAATTGGAGTTATTAGGTCCATAGAGTTGACGAATATATAACATATAAGTTATACTTAAATTGATATGAAATCATTTTCCACCCTAAAAAAACGCCTCTTAAAAGACCCTGAGATTCGTAAAGCCTACGATGACCTCGAGCCTGAGTTTGCCTTGATTGAAAGTATTATTAAGAAGCGCATTGAGAAAGGAATGACCCAATCGGCATTGGCTAAAAAAGTAGGGACGAAACAGTCGGCCATTTCAAGGTTGGAATCGGGAAGCTCGAACCCAAGTTTTGTCTTTTTAAAGAAAGTTGCAAAAGCGCTGGGCAGTCGTCTTAAGATTTCCTTCTCTTAAAGGGATTTGGCCTACGCTTCGCTACGGCCTACTCCGCAAACGCCTCCACCCGCTTCTCACGAATCACTTCCACTTTGATTTTGCCCGGGTATTGCATGTCTTTTTCGATTTTGCGGGCAATTTCGTGGGAAAGTTTGAGAGCTTGGAGATCATCGACCTCCTCAGGGCTCACAAAGACGCGCAGTTCACGGCCGGCTTGCACCGAGAAGGCTTTGTGGACTCCGGGAAAACCGGTGGCCACTTTTTCAATTTCGGAAAGGCGCTTGATGTAGGTTTCCAAGTTGTCTTTATTGGCACCGGGCCTGGCCACGGAAATCAAGTTGGCCACCTGAATAATTTTAGCCTCTACGGACTTGGCTTCCATGTCGCCTTCGTTGGCCTCCACCGCGTGAAGGACTTCATCGGGCAAACCAAATTTCTTCAAAATATCTCGCCCAATGAAGGCGTGTTTGCCTTGCACTTCATGATCCACCGCTTTCCCAATATCGTGCAAAAGTCCTGCTTTTTTACACAAATCGATATTCGCGCCCATCATTCCGGCAATTTCTGCAGCCAAAAAGGCCACCTCCATGGAATGTTTGAGCACGTTTTGCCCATAAGCGATGCGGAATTTCAATCGTCCTAAAATCTTCAAAAGATTCGGCGGCAAGCCGGGGACACCCACTTCAAAAGCAGCTTTTTCACCCAGCTCTTTAATAAGGAGGTTCACTTCCTCCTTCACTTTGGCGTACATTTCTTCAATACGCGCGGGATGAATGCGGCCATCCTCCACCAAACGTTCGAGAGTAATTTTAGCCATGTAGCGGCGAATGGGATCAAAACCGCTCATCACAATTGAGCCGGGGGTGTCGTCCACAATCACATCCACTCCGGTCACCGCTTCAAAGGCATTGATGTTGCGCCCTTCTCTTCCAATAATACGCCCTTTCAGATCGTCGGAAGCCAGGGTCACAGAAGTCGTGGTGGATTCCACCGTGGTCTCCGAAGCGTAGCGTTGAATGGCATCCGCCAGAACCTGTTTGGCCTTGGCATCCACTTCTTCGTGCATGTCTTTTTCAAGCTGTTTGGCATGCGCAATGAGCTCATCTTTAAATTCATCTTCAATCTGTTTAAGGAGAAGATTTTTAGCGTCCTCTTGCGATAAAGAAGCAACTTCTTCGAGCTTTTTTTCTTGATCATGGACCAGCTTTTCGGCTTTTTCTCTTTCCTTTTTAAGCCCCTCCGCCTGTTCTTCGAGTTTGCCTTTCATCTTGTCGAGCTCCTCCGATTTCCCATCGATTTGCTCTTCTTTTTTCACCAGTCGTGTTTCCGTTTCCTCCAGCTTTTTACGCTTACCACGCTCTTCCTTTTGAGCCTCTTCTCTTTCTTGCAGAGCCTCATTCTTCGCCTTCATCAGGACTTCATTCGCTTTTCGCTCCGCATCATGCAGGGCATTTTCCATTTCCTTTCGCTTCTTCTGATCCTCACCTTTGAGCTGACGGGTTCGCACGACATAACCAACCGCTCCCCCCGCCCCCAGTCCAAGCAGGAGAAGAATCAATGAAATTTCCATATACCTATGGGGTTAAACCCCGGGCAATCAAAAAACTAGGGCTTTAAGGCCGTATTTTTCAATCTGTAAATCTGCAATTTCATCACTAGATTCAAAGTTTTTTGTACCCGGTCTGAATATAAAAGAACTAAACGCATGATAACAAAATTGTGCATCCTCTGGCAAGCTTAGCTTTATTTGTATTTGCTCGGCTTTCCCGAGTGTTCAGGAAAATTTCAGGTTTATTTCAGGAAAGTTTCAGGAATATTTCAGGATTTCATCAAGGTCGCTGTGTCACCATGAGCATCCTTAACCTTAATGTATGAAAAAACTTCTCATTTCCATCCTCCTCAGTTCCCTGCTTTTACGTCCTGCTCAGGCCTGCGAACCAGAAACGAGCACTAGCGAAGTTTCCCTACAAATAGAGATTACTTCACTTTACCCCAATCCCAACTCCGGCGAGTCCGAGTGGATTGAACTTACGAACCTAAGCCACGAACTCATCGATCTTTCTTTATATACACTCGAAGATGAAACCGCCAAACCTTGGACTCTCTCGGGTACTTTGGAAGAAAGCGTCACTTTGACCGGCTTTTCTTTTCAACTCAATAATGGTGGCGACACCGTAACTTTGAAAACTTTGGAGGCAACCGTGGTGGATTCCTTTAACTACTCTTCCAGTACAAAAGGAGAGATTTTAACGCGAGTTGTAGAACAGAGCAGTAGCCACGCGGAGCAAAGCGTAGCGCAATCTACAGAAGAGCAGGTCGTGGAAGCAGACCCTTTAGTAACCCCCTCCCTCTATCCAATTTTTTCCGAAGCCCTTCCCAACCCTGAAGGCTCCGACAGCACTGAAGAATGGGTAGAACTTTACAATCCCTATGGAGAAGTCCTCCCACTAAAAGGTCTTTACCTGGATGACTCCGATGGCGGCAGTTCTTCTTATGCACTTTCCGGCAACTTGGCCGCAGAATCGTATTTAGTGATCGGCGTTGAAGAGAGTGGAATCACCTTAAATAACGATAGTGACCAAGTCCGACTTCTTGGAGTGAGTGATGAAGTGCTTTGGGAAATCCCCTATGAAGGCTCGAAAGAGGGTTACAGTTATGCTTACTTTGGAGATTATTACGATTGGACGGATGAACCAACCCCGGGCGAAGAAAATAGTGTAGGTGCTGATACAGCTAGCAGTGACGAAGTAAGCACAGAAACCGACTATGCCGATGGCGACCTTTCCGATGAAGTGGAAATCAGCGAAGTTTACCCCAACCCTGAAGGACCCGATGCAGAGGAAGAATGGATAGAACTCACGAATGGCGGAAGCGAAGCGGTGAATTTGGGAAATTGGACAATTGACGACGGCGAAGGCGGCTCCGATCCATACACCTTTCCGGACGACACCGTCATTGAGCCCGGAGAAACTTTAATCGTTTACCGAACGGAAAGCGGAATTGCCCTCAATAATAGCAATGAAACGGTGCAGCTCAGTGATTACACCGATGAAGTGATGGACGAAATCAGTTATGAAAGCTCCGAAGAAGATCAATCGTATGCGGAAATTCAGGTTGAAGAGGTGGAAAGTATTCAAGCGTCGGCTTCCGGTCTGGGAAACACTGTTTTTTCACTTTGGCAGTGGGTTAGGCCCAGCCCGGGAGCACAAAACCCCGTGTGGAAACAAATAAAAGGGGACGTGCTCGAATGGAACGGTTCGCTCCTCACTCTTTTTGATGGCGTGAGCACCTGGACTTTCAAAACCGAATCCGAAAGTGCAGACCCGCTTATTTACCAAATTGGCAACACCGTACTGGTCCAAGCGGAGGCCCAAG
The DNA here is from genome assembly GCA_964359495.1 of uncultured Candidatus Peribacteria bacterium. GTDB lineage: Bacteria > Patescibacteriota > Gracilibacteria > UBA1369 > 2-02-FULL-48-14 > 2-02-FULL-48-14. The sequence goes on along the minus strand of CAYHTG010000020.1, from coordinate 12,272 downwards.
ATGAGGTGTATGAGATCCGTTTCAGTGAACTTGTGGAGAGTGTGGCGACAGCGACCAAGAAAAGTTTCCCGTGGTCGTGGGTGGCAAGCGGGATGCTCGCGACAACTTATATTGGGTATGAAATTTACAAGAAGAAGAAAAGGAAAGACTCGGTGCAATACTTGCACTCTTCGCCCTAACTGCTACCATAGGCTCGCCCCTTAATCCCCCAATTATGGCGTCTCGATCGGCAGAAGATTTTCGAGCCTTTGATGACGAAGATGAAGCGAAAGTGAAGCTCCGTGGAATGCGCGAAGGCGAAGGTAATGGATGGGACAATAGAAATACAATGACCGAGCAAGGAAAAGACAAACAAGAAGATCTCATTGAAGCCTTGGAAGGATTTGAAAAGGCAACGGGAATCGACGAAAAAGAATACATCAAGCAGCTTACAGAGTGTAAATCCAACTGGAAGGTCTACGAGCTTGAGAGAAAATTCAAGAAAGCCGGAACCAAGTGGTACGAAATGCAAATTCAAAAAAGCGGGGTTTTTGAACCTCTTGACGATAGAGAGGAAACACCCATCAATGAGGAACTGCGTGGACTGGTGGAGTGGTTTGGCAAACGTCCGCTCTACGGAGACACGAGCATGATTTCAACCTTGAAAACTTTGGAACAAGATTTGAATGTGAAACGCCGCTTCCGCGAAAAACTGAAAAAACAATCCAAATTCGTGCGGGACGAATATTTCCGTCGACTCGGTTCCTTGCCACTCGTGGGCAGCAAAGAACAACTTCTTGAAAACGTACTTAAAGAAGTAAAGGACGTCGAAGATGGTTCTTCAGCCGTACAATTTGAGTTTAAAAAACGACAAAAAACCGCAAAGGCCGGAAAAGCGACCACCGAAATCAAAAAAGAAGTACTCGATGAATTCAAGAAACGTTCCGACGCCTACCGAAAACAGGTCCTCGACAATCAGCAATACTTTGGAGGAAGCCCGGTAATGACTCCACTGGGAAAAATTCCTGAAACCGCCTGGGAGTTTATTGAAGAGTTTGAAGAACGCGGCAATTTTGCCGAAATGCAGGATTGGCAGAAAAAACTGCCAAGTCTCATCAAACAAAGAAAAAAACTCTACGACAAACGCGACGACATTCTTAAAAACGCGCTCCCAAAAGATCGAGAAAATTTGGAGCACAAAACCAACCGCATGCGTCGTCATGAGTTGGAAAAATTTCTGCCTGAACTCGAGCAGCAAGTTCGCAATAAAAACATCCACACGGCGGAGTTCATGGCCACCATTCTCTCCGCGAGGGCTTGCAACGTGGATCTCTATCAACCCCTTGAAAAGTCGCTGGCCATCAATAAGTTCAAGCTGGCGGATTTTGAAACACAAAAAGCCAAGCTGGTGGTTTTACGGGAAGAAATTCAAGATCGATCTCGAACGGTCCAAGATTATTTTGGCCTGCCCTCCTATCTAAGGAACGACAGCAAATTCCTTTTGGTCAACGCCATTGAACGTGAAGCCATGATTCACGAGGCGCGGGAACAATTGAATCGTGAGCAAAAAGAGCCCTTCGATTCCTCGAACATAGACCACATGGGAGCCGAGGAAATCGATCAAACCGAGGAAAAATTGGACAGCAAAAAAGGAGATGAAGTCATGGACGACATCGTGGAGGAACTCGATCAAGAAGGCGCTTTGGAGGCGAGCAACATCCAAGAAAGCACTTACAAGAAAATCTTTGGCGCGGCGAAGCGAGGAGAACGTCACAACGAAACTCAAAAAGAAAGCTATTTACGTGACCTCAAATTCTGGGTCCGCATGAATCAAGATATTGAAAGTGAAAACGACGTGCGAAGCGAACGCGAACGCAGCAAGTGGCGTTACATCCAAGCGGCCGACGAAGCCTACGAGCTCGGTTATACCGTGACCTCCGGAGGTGAAGTTCGAAAGCTGGAAGACATCAGTGCCATGGATTTGCAGCAAGGAAATGCTCTCGCCACGGAAAAGCTTGAACGGGCCCGCTACGGCGAACATGTGGTGATTGAAGATCACGAAGGAAAGATGGCGGAAGACCCTCTCGAAATGATTGAGCGTCTCTCGACTCAGGAACTTATGAAGCTCGTGCTCATTGCGATCAATAAGCTGGGCCGAGGCCGCATGAAACTGAACGACGCCAACGTGACCGCCCTTCGCAACTCTCCCAACATTCGCAAAGAAATCGCTTCGAAAATTGTCGCACGTGAAATGTCCCACCTCACTATGGATCCGGCCAACAACGAAGATCATTTCATTAATAAAATGGCCGCTTAAAAATGCTTCATGATTTGCTCATTGTGGGAGGAGGATGCGCCGGACTTGGCGCCGCAATCTATGCTCGTCGTTTTAATATGGACGTTCTGGTCCTCACGGAGGGTCTGGGCGGCACCATCACCACCACTCACCTTGTTGAAAATTATCCGGGTTTTATTTCGCTCACCGGGCAAGAATTGGCCGATAAACTCATCGATCACGCCAAAGCCAATAATGTAGAATTTAAAATTGGCCAACGCGTGAGCTCCATAAAGAAAGAAGGCGAGATCTTCAAAGTTAAGTTTGGACAGGAAGAGCTCGAGGCACGAACCGTTCTTTTGGCCACCGGAACCACTTACAAAAAACTAAACGTGCCCGGAGAAAAAGAATTTTCCGCGCGCGGAGTTTCTTACTGTGCCACTTGTGACGCGGGTTTCTTCAAAAAGAAAAATGTGATCATGGTGGGAGGTGGGGACAGTGCCGTAAAAGAATCGCTTATTTTGGCGGAGCACGCCGCTCACGTCACCATTGTGTACCGCGGAGAAAAAATCACGAAAGCCGAGCCCATCAATATGAAGCGCATGGAAGCCACGCCGAACATCAGCGTGAAACTGAAGACGAATATCGCTGAAATTCTTGGGGACCAAACCTCTGCGCAGCCTGGGCCTGTTACAAAAGTGAAATTCGACACGGGCGAAGAAATGCCCATCGAGGGGGTGTTTATTGAAATCGGTCGCATTCCCCTCACCGACATGGTCAATGACCTTGGCGTTCAAAAAAACGAAAAAGGTGAAATCGTCATCAACGTGATGAGCGAGACCAATGTTCCCGGTTTCTACGCCGCCGGCGACGTAACGGACACCGAGTGGAAACAAGCCATCGTGGGCGTTACCGAAGGAACCAAAGCCGCTTACATGGCCTTTGAATATGTCTCCAAACAGAAAATCGCCAACTAACACTCCGCGAAGCGGAGCTTACAAAAAAGCTGTCGCGGCAGCGACTCCATACCAGCGTATTCTTTTTTTTGCGATTGGAGCGCTAGGTTTCGTGGCGATTTTTGTGATCGGACTATGGTTGACTCTGGAGTTGCCCTCAGTTGCTCGTTGGGTGATTCAGTTTTTGTTTGCGATTACTTTCATCTACGGATACACCTACCGCCTTGGCGCAAGTCTTGGCATCATTTCTCGTGAAAAAGATCAAACTCTGGAGACCGCTTTTATTCAACATCCACTGAGTTACTATCTCATGAAGGGACTCTCTCTGATGTGGCTCTTGTTCATCATTGGATTTTTCATTCTCATCGTAGGTGGAACTTTTTTAGCCACTCGATGATTTATTGAAAACTTTTTGGCACTACGCAGCGGCTTGACAGACCAATTAGCTCAAAAATGATTGTATTTTCTGCAGGTTGAAAACCCCCGCTAGCGGGGGTTTTACAGGTTGGAATTACACCACATATTTTCCCCTTCTCACTGCCAGCTGTCTATGAAACAATAAGCTCTTAAGTTTTTTAAAAGCTTTTTTATGACCGCTGCAAGCAGCGCGCTCGACGAATTCGAAAAAGCCAAAAATCTGCTCTTAAAAGCGCAGCGCATTGTTATTATTTCCCACAAAAACCCCGATGCTGATGCCGTGGGAGCGAATCTTGCCTTGAGAGAAGCTTTGGAAAATCTAGGGAAGGAAGTGGTTTCTGCCTGCATCGACCATCCCCCTGAAAGTTGCCAATTTTTAAGAAGCGCCCGAGGCTATGTGCAAGATTTTAAGCCTAGTGACTTCGACGTAGTAGTGACCGTAGATTGCGGGGCACACAAACTGATGGCCTTTCATGAACAAAAGCCGGAATTGCTCAATCGAAATGCCACCACCCTCATCAACATCGACCATCATCCCTCGAACGATTTCTTTGGAAATGTAAATATTGTACTGCCGGATGCTCCTGCAACTTGTTTTATTCTTTTCCTGTTTTTCTCTTATTGCGGCTGGACCATAACTCCCAGTATGGCGACTTGCTTGCTCCACGGACTCTACTACGACACAGGCTGTTTCATGCATTCCAACACTTCTGCAGAAGCGTACCGCGTTGCCGCCCGACTCAAGGCCCTTGGCGGAGACAGTGATCGCTGTGTAAAAGAAGAATTTCACAGCGCTTCGATCAATAAATTGCGACTCTGGGGGCGAGCGCTTTCGCGCATCTGTATCAACGAAAAAAAAGCCGTAGTGGCAGCCCTCACTCAAAATGATTACGATGAAGAAGGAGCCAATCACGAGGACATTTCAGGTTTGGTGAGCTACCTCAATCACGTACCCGAAGCCAAGTTCTGCGTGCTCCTCACCGAGGATGGAAGGGGCAACATCAAAGGCTCACTTCGCACCCAAAGAGAGGACATAGACCTCACGTCCATCACCGGATTATTCGGCGGAGGCGGTCACAAAAAAGCTTCCGGCTTTACCATTCCCGGCCGCCTTGTAGAAAAAAAAATCTGGTCGATTCAGTAGACTATTGGACTTTCGCGAATCGATCCGAGAGCACCTTCCAATCGAGGTTTTTCAAAAACGCATTCACATAGTCCGGCTTGGCGATGCCGTAGTCAATCATGAACGCATGCTCCCAACAATCCAAGGCCATGATGGGAACTTGGTGTACGGGATAGTTCATGTGATGCTCGAACATAATATAGTGATGCAAGGCCTTATCTACCATATTCCAAGTGAGCAAAACCCAACCCGGAGTGGATGCTGCGGCCGCGCGCATATCGGTCTCCCAATTGGCCATACTTCCAAAGGCCTTTTCCAGAGCGGCCTTGAAAGCATCGCTGCTTTCAGTCGGTGTCCCAATCATGTTTTCAAAATACATTTCATGAAGGTAGGTTCCGTTGAAAGCCACCGCTTCACGGCGCTTGAGCTCGCTGTATTCACCAAAGGAATAATTGGCCAAACTTTTATCCACAGTCATAAGTTTTTCTTCAATTTCATTGATCTTTTTGACATAGCCTTCATACAATTTGAGGTGCGCTAAAATCTGCTTGTCCGAAAGACCCTGCAAAGTTCCTGCGAGTCCGGAAAAATCTTTAGCGAGATGGGCCATGTTTTAAATGTTAGGAATTTCGTCTCTATGCTAACATAGTACTTTTTTGATTGACGAAACAGGGAGAATTATGAAATCGTGGAGGAAGATCACTGTAACAGGAGAACCTGAAAAAGCGTTATATAGGTAGAGAGCAAGCCACGGTAACAACCCTACCAGTATGGGAAAAACCTTTACACTCGAAGAGGCCAACCGCTCGCTTGTTTTTGTGGCACCGGTAATGAAAGAAATTAAAACCATTTGGGAAGAGCTCATGACCTTCAAAGTAAATCCTCAAAACACGCAAACAGAGTTTGCGCACTATTACAAAGAGAAAACCATCCGTGAAAAACTAGATAGACTCAAGATCTGCAACAACGAACTTGCACAGGTGGGTTGTGTTATAAAAGATCCTCTAATGGGCCTGGTGGATTTCCCCAGTTTTTACCGAGACCAAGCTGTTTTTCTATGCTGGCAGATGGGAGAAGAACAAGCTGATTTCTGGCATCCCGCTGAAGAAAGCTACGAAGATCGCCAAGCGATTGACGAAGACTTCATGGAATGGAACGACAAAACTCCTATACTTGGTGAGATGGCTCAGAAGTTTTTGTAGATTTCGAGGTGCATTTCATCGTTAAGAATTTCGGCACGAGTGGCTTTTTCGTCGGTGAAAACTTCACGAGAGGAATCGTAAAAAAGGGCGAGTAAATTTTTGCTCACATAGACTGCTTTATCCCTAAGTGCCTCTGGAATGTCCGAAAGAAAAGTGAAATCTTGCGTCGCACTTCCAAGCAGAATGGAATTATAACTATCGGGAATTTTTAGAATGCCCGAAAATGCGAAGTTTTTAGCCATGGAGTTTCCTAAAACGTAAAGGAAGTCACTTTCTCCCGAAGCAGCATTCAAGGCCACAAGTCCACCGGAATTCAGCCGACTCGCAACCAAAGCAAAAAACTCATGCGTGGCTAAGTGCGAAGGAATGTTCATCGATTGGTAGGTGTCTATTAAAATGAGATCGTAACTTTCTTCCGTACTGAGAAGATAAGTCCGCGCGTCCGCATGAACAATATCCACATCGGCATCTTCCAGTCCCATATACTTCATGGAAACTTCCGTCATGAGAGGATCGATTTCGACTCCCGTAATATCCAGCTCCGGATAGTAAGCGTTAAAAATCCTTGTAAAACTCCCCCCCGCGTGTCCCAATATAAGAACATTTTTTGGATCTTCCATCATGGCCGGCAAAACTCCAAAGTAAGAATAATAGTAACCCTCGGGCGGAAGAGCGCTCTCAGGATCGTATAAAGATTGTGTGCCAATTGGACTGTTCACATGCAGCCGACGAATGCCTTCCTCATCCTCAGTCACAAAAACAAAGCCATAAGCGGAATCTTTAGAGAAAATAATGTCGGACTGAGCGTAAACGGGCGGAACGCTGCTCGCTGAAAGCCAGCCCATCAAAATGATAAGCACACTCGCCACCGGAAAGAACCCAAAAAATATTTTCCGAAGTCCCATGGCTGCCGTCAACATAAGGATTACGGCAATCAAAATAAAAGTTTTCGTCGTCCCTAAAATGGGAATGAGAATAAAAGCCGGCAAGAAAGTTCCCACCAAGCTACCCACGGTAGAGACCATGGACACTTTGCCACTCACACTGCCCACATGTTCCACGTGCGCGGTGATGAGTTTAACCGTGAAGGGAAGAACCATTCCCAAAAAAAACATGGGTACAACAAATAAAAGGGAAACAGCCACAAAAGAACCAAGGTGTACCGTGTTCGCAAAGTTCGAAAACACGTAAAACAAAAGTTTAAAAATGGGCGTCGCAACAAACGGCAGTAAAAGAACCCATAAGCCCGCTGCAAAAAAGAGAGTGAAATAGAGCTCGGGTTTTGGTTTTTTATCCGAAAGTCGGCCTCCAAAAAAATAACCCGCCGCCAAGGCCATCATCACCAACCCAAGTAAATTGGTCCACACATAAAGCGAATTTCCAAAGTAGGGAGCCAGAATTCTTGTACCGCTCATTTCAACCGCCATCACGGCAGCTCCGGAAACGAAAGCGGAAAAAAGATAGATGGAGGACTTTTTCACTATTCCATTAACGCACACCTTGGGTTATTTTGCTACAGCTTAATAGACTTGCTGCTGAACTTGAATCTATTGTAATGTGACTACATGAAACTTGCCCTCAGCTCCTCACCCACTGCTGCCGATGTTTTGTTTCTACTTTTTCACAAGGGAGAAACCTTAACTCCAAAAACTGAATCCGCCCTGGGGAGGAATTTGGCCAAGCAAATTAAAACACATTTCAAAGCCAAAGATTTTGAAGGGGATGAAGGACAAAGTCTTACGCTTTTTGCGGAAAACTCAAAGTGGAAACGAGTCGTGCTTTTAGGTCGCGGAAAAAAGGAAGCAATCCCTCAAGCCCTGGAATTTTTAGGAGCGAAAATTGCTGATTTTGCGAAAACGGCAAAAGCACAGAACATTGCCATTTGGGTGGATGAAAATGATTTCAAAGAACTTGCTTACGGCTTAATTCTCGGCGCTTACGAGTTTAAGCGATACAAATCGATAGACAAAAAATCACTTCCTCTGGAAAAAGTGAGCTTCATCATCCCTTCCAAAAAAGAAAAATCTACCTTAGAAAAAGAGCTCCAATGGATTGCGGCTTTTGAACGCATTTCACCTTCTGTACGAGACCTCATTAACACCTGCGGTGGGGATCAAAGTCCCATGCAAATTGCCCAGTATGCTCAAAAAATTGGGAAATCGTGTGGCATCAAAGTGACCGTTCTCGACAACAAAAAACTGAAAAAAATCGGCTGTGGAGCACTTGTAGGAGTGGGCCAAGGAGCAAAGGACGAACCTTGCTTGGTGCTTATGGAATACCGTTTCAAGAGTAAAGCCAAAGAACCCAACCTTGCTCTTTTGGGGAAAGGAATCACCTTCGATACCGGGGGTCTCAACTTGAAACCCACGGGACACATTGAAACCATGAAGCTTGATATGACCGGAGCCGCAACGGTGATTGGGACTCTTCAAGTCTTGGCCGAGGAAAAAGTACCCGGTTATTTTTTGGGAGTTTTGGCTTGCGCGGAAAATGCCATTTCCGATCGTGCTCAACATCCCGGTGATGTGGTAAAGGCCTACAATGGGAAAACGATTGAAGTGAATAATACGGATGCGGAAGGACGCATGGTCTTAGCGGACGCACTTGCTTACACGGAAAAAAACTATAAACCTAAAAGAATCATCGACATTGCAACCTTAACGGGAGCCGTCACCGTGGCTTTGGGCTATACCATTACGGGCGCTATGGGAACGGACCAAAAATTTCTGGATACAGTGCTCGACTGTGCCAAAAGAGTCCATGAACGCATGTGGCCTCTGCCTATTGATGAAGATTTCGTCAAATTAACCAAAGGTGATTTTTCAGATCTAAAAAACGCCACCGACGGAGTCCGTGCGGGAACGATTATGGGGGCCGCTTTCCTTAAAAACTTCATTGATAAAACGCCCTGGGTACATTTGGATGTGGGCGGAACCGCTTGGGCTGAACATCCCACGCCAAGCACAAAGTATGGCGCCACCGCCGCCGGACTTCGAACCCTCATTGAACTCGCAAAGCACTACGCCGACTGAGGAAGAGAAAACTTACGAAAAGCAGGAGCGCTCCGGAAAAGGAAGTCTTTAGAGTTTCCTTAAGTCTTCAAAACTTCGTGATACTCCAATTGGTAAATGTGAATGATCGTCACAGTTAAGCTGAGGATGAGGGGACCAAAAATAATTCCTTTGAGGCCAAAAACGAAAATTCCTCCCAAGACAACCAAGAAAGTTGCGAGGGGATGCATTTTACTGCGACTTCCAATAAGAATGGGGCGCGCCACATTGTCCACGATGGAAATCAAACAGAGTCCCCAAAGTAAAATAAAAATTCCCCATATCGACTCCCCTTGAATAATAAACGCAAGTCCGGTGGGAACCCAAACGAGGGCTGCCCCTATATACGGAATAAGCGAAGCGAAAGCCATGATGGTTCCCCAAAATAAAACATTCTCCACCCCGGCAATGGCAAAACCAATGGAACCCACAACGCCTTGAAGAATGGCCGTACCGAAGTTACCCACGACAATAGCATAAGTGGTTTCTCGCAATTTATTTTCAATCTCATTCTCATATTTAGTGGGCAATGGGCTGAGGCGTTTAAGTAAGTTTGCGAAGTGTTCTCCATCGCGGAAGAAGAAAAAAATGGTGAGCAATAAAATTAAAAGTCCAATCATCGTATCACCCACGCTTTTCAAAACAGTTCCACTTTGAGCAACCAAAAAAGTACTGACTTTCTCACCCAGATCTTTAACCAAAGAAAAGGCATCAAAATTATAATCTTTAAAGAAATCGCTGAAACCATAGCGCTCCGATAAATTTCCCCAAACTTCACCAATGAAAGGGATATCCCTGAGCGCACCGGTCAAACGAAAGGATTCAAAATCAAGTTCCACCAGTTTATTATCCAAAAGATCATAAGCTGAAACCGCTTCTTGCACTAAAAAGATCGTGAATAAAGTAAGCGGGGTCAGCACCACCAAGATCACGACAAAAGTTGAAAGAATAGCGGCAATCCCCGTATGCCCACGGACCAATTTGGAAATCCACTTAAAGACGGGATTAAAAACCACCGCAATCAGCGAAGCATACACAAGCACATTGAAAAATGGAGAGATCACCCAGAAAAAAAGAAGGAGCACGAAAGCAATCGCTAAAATGAAAAAGTAGCGAGCGTAATCATGGAGCACTAAATTTTTAGGTCCCTGAATCATAGCGGTTGGCGTGAACAAAGCTTATCACAACACAATCCCTTTCTCCAGGTTTTTTTGATACTGAGCGAGCGACTCCCGAACCGCCTCACGCACAGGCCTCAAATGGATGCCTTCCCTTTCCAGTTTTTTCACCGACAGCCCACAGTTGGATCGCTTCGCCTTCGTTATTTTTTCCATTTCTTCAACGCTAAAGAGCTCATAGTGATAGCTCGGATCCACAAGTTCGATATAAATATCTAAAATTTCCTGATGCGTGATGGTCCCTGGGTTGGTAATGTTGTAAACTCCCGTGGCGCGCTTTTCAATGAGTACCTTCGCCGCCTTCAAAAAATCATCCAAAACACTGATGGAATTGGGCACCGAAATCACTTTATTGTACTTGATGATTTTTGTAATAAAATTTCTTTCACTCGGCACCGAATCAAAGGGCATGCGCAATCGCAGTTGCAAGACCTTAAAATCTTTAAGCATACGTTCGCTCCAGGCCTTGGTCCTGGAATAATAGCTGCCTTCAAAATTGGGCGCGTCTTCTTCAGAGTAACCTTCTCCATCTTTATATCCTTCATAAACACAGCCGCTTCCAATGTGCACCATATAAAGTGCCAACTCTTCACAAGCTCGAGCCAAAATGAGTGGCGCCGTCACGTTTCCAAATAAGGTCTCCATTTTATGATCCTCGCACCAATCCACATTCGGTCGGCCGGTTTTTCCCGCACAATTCAAAACCACGTCCGGCTTTACTCTCTCAAGCCCCGCCTTCACTTTTGAATAGTCCTCAATCCGCAGCTCGGAAATTTCAGCCTCCTCGCCGAAGAAAACCTTAAATTTATTCGCGATATAACCCTTTCCGAAAATCAAAATTTTCATAATGAAACTATCCTACTCTTCTAGAGATAATTTTTCAAAGTCCCCATTTTTTAAATCTTTCAGAACTAAATCGATATTCTTATCGAGGAGTTTTTTAAATGCAGGATTATGAATCGTGATATTTTCACCCACCTGTTTGTCTTTTTTCAACCTCAAAACAACGGGAATCCAGAAATCTTTACTAACAATAAGTAAATGAATAACTCTACCGGCACCTCTTTCGCCGGTTAAATAGACTTTCACAAGCTTTGTGCCTCTTAAGGCAGAACCCTTAATTTCTTCTCCTAAACCTTTTTTCGCTTTGATTGCCGAACTTACAATTGCTGCAAGTGAAAAATGGTTTTTAAGAGGGCTAAGCTCTTTTTTCAAAATGGACTGACACAAAAGAATCATTTGAAGAGATCTGCGATTTTATCCATCTTCTTTTGAAGGTCAGGACTTACTTGCAAAACCTCAACTTCAGGTTCTTTTTGGTAAGAAAAGTAAAAATGAATTTTTCCATCCACATAATCTTTCATGCAGTGGTTTAAAACCATCTTCAAACTGATGCCCTCTTGCTTTGCTTTTTTCTGGGCGGCTCTTTTTAGCTGCCCATCTGTCTTGAAAATAACTTGTGACTGCATATATAGCTTTTAACTATAGTTAGTATAACTAGAATATAACTCTTTGTAAAGTTGATTGAACCCTCTGGCTCAATAGTATTGAAGCGCCATATACGAAGGACTGGGCTCAAGTTCCGGATAAGGCGTTTCCCACCACCAACGGCCATAAGTTCCTTCACTTTTCATTTGCTCTTTGATTTCACGAACGCGACGAAAATACTCTTCTTTCGGATAAGGCTTATTCAAAATTTCATACTGAGCATGATTACGTCCCACGCAGCCAAAACAGTCGTGGGAGTTAAACACATACTCGCAATATTCCAAATCTTGCGAATACCACGAAACATTACAAAAATTACAATTCGTGAGGTTCACCGCGCTCTGACAAAAATAATTCAACTCCGAATTCAAATTGGTATACACCGTGTCCATGGAATCCTTCACATTGTAGGCATTGAACATGTAATAACAATCTTCAATCGAATTAACATCGAAGCAGGAATAACAATTGCGAGAGTTAAAGATATGATCGCCCACCACGTTTTCATTCTGAAACCCTTGAATATAAACATGGGGTTCACGTCCCAGCAGCTCATCAAACTCGCTTCGTTCACCTTTATAATAACGCGCTCGCAGTTCCGCCA
>CAYHTG010000019.1:18367-18661 GCA_964359495.1 uncultured Candidatus Peribacteria bacterium | reverse complement strand
CGGTGGTGTGTCCGGAAAGGAGCATCAGAACTTTAATGGCTTCGGCTCGAGTCATGTTTCCATCGGGTGCAAAACTGTCCAGGTCACGGCCTTGCACAATTTCGGCAGCGTACATACGGCAAATGTTTCCCCAGTACCAATCTTCCTCATCGGCATCGCTAAAAGGTTCTTCACACGAATATTCTTTAGAAGTGAGGATGGTGTTCGTGATGCTCACTTCGGTATCTTCTTCTTCCTCGCTTGTGTCTTCTTCATAGGCTATTTCCTCTTCTTCTTCGTAAGCGATTTCTTCTT
>CAYHTG010000019.1:6164-18267 GCA_964359495.1 uncultured Candidatus Peribacteria bacterium | reverse complement strand
CTGTGGTGGATTCTTCTTCGGCTATTTCTTCTTCTTCTGTGGTGGATTCTTCTTCGGCTATTTCTTCTTCTTCTGTGGTGGATTCTTCTTCAGCCACTTCTTCCTCCTCGGTAGATTCTTCTTCGGCTATTTCTTCTTCTTCCTCAGCCACTTCTTCCTCGTCAGCCTCCGCCGCCAAAATTAAAGTGTCTGTACAATTATCTTCATCTTCAATGTAAGCCGTCAGGGTACGATCGGGGTCGTCGTCTGCTGACGGGGTGTAGGTGAAAGCTTCAGAAAGAACGGATTCTTCATCAGTCTCGTAGAGCATTACGCTCAAAGAGCTTCCACTCTCTCCATTGGAGTCTGTGAAGGTCCCCATACCATCGGTCGTTACAGTGAGAGTCCCTCTCCAATAGAGCTCGGCTTTTTCTTCTACACCTTCTACCTCCACTACCTCCACCACTTCAACTACTGTAAATGCCATTAAGAAGTCCCAATCGGGGAGGAGGTCTTGCACAAAGGCCAGAGCTTTCCCCCAGAAACTCACTTCTTCGATGTCTTCCGCGAGGGTTACGGTAACGGTTATTTCAACGTCTTCTTCATCCGTTGCAAGCACATAGCTGTCGGGATCAATGTTGAGTTCCTCACAAACGTAGGAGATTGTTTCACTCTCTTCTTCAGATTGACCATTCGTTTCGCTACCGGTCTGTTCAACGGTAATTTCACCGCTGAATGTGTTATTTGTTTCATTCGATTCACTTACTTCACTCGTATTATCCACGGTCACCACGGCATTGATGAGAGTACCTGTGACATTTGAAAGACCCGAATCCAACTCGATTTCGGTACATGCATCGGGAGACAAATCATCGGCATCAAAAGTAGTTGATGCCACAACGGCTGTGTCCGGGGCTTCGGCGGGGGAGAGGAGAAAGTATATGCTGACGGTTTCTACGGTAGATTGCAATTTACCCTCCAAACAAACCGTGGGGCTGAATACCGAATCGGCGGTCGTAAAGAGCATCGATTCAATGGAAAGATCCACAGCTTCCGTGGTGTCGTCGTCCGCTCCACTTTCAGCGGCTAGGTAGTCATTCGCTTCAAGAGTAAGTTCTTCGGTGTAAGCATTATCGTTTTCATCATTTTCAGAGTGAGAGTTTCCAGCGTCAATGGTGGCGGTCACTTCGTAGGTTCCCGCGGTCTGGATATCATAACTGGTATTTAAGTCATTGAGGCCAAAGTTCATACAGGTGTCTTCAGTGAACTCCATGCCACTGCTAACGCTTAAGTTATTCGCTGTAATCTGAAGTAAATTCTCCGTGTATGAGTCGTAGGATGGATCATCGGTATTTTCAGCACATATGGTAGCGCCGAATTTATTTTGTGCCTCATCGTAAAAGAGGTCAGTCACTTTGAAATTGATGGGGTCACCAGTCGTCGTGAAAGTTCCCCTCAAGAGGGAGCTATTGCTTAATGTAAAAGCGATGCCGCTCACAATGAGGAGTCCAAGGACAAGGTAGAGGAGCTTTTTCATTTTGTTTTTTGTTAATCTAGTTATTATACATCAAAAAAGGCTCATCAGCAAGCGTTTTTAGTCGACGTAGAGAGTGTACCAGACTCGCACGGCTATGGTCGCTGCTTCGGCGCGACTGATGTTCGAGGTGGGGCGAAAAGTGCCATCTCCATAGCCTTCAACAATTTCGTATTGTGTGGCTACGGCAACCGCGGTACCAAACCAATCGTCCGCCTTTACGTCGGAAAAAGAGGTGAGACTCGAGGTATCGTAATCAATAATTCCCGCAATTTGAGTGATCATAACGACGGCTTCGGCTCGAGTGATGGTGTCGTTGGGATGGAAACTGCCATCGCTGTAACCGGAAACAAAACTTTTCGATTTGGCAAAAGTTACATATTGGTAGTACCAATCTCCCTCGGTAATGTCGGTAAATTCGGAGCTTTGAACTGAGTAAACCGTGTAGCCTAAGTTCAGGAGGGAGATTTTTAAAAACTCGGCACGGGTGATGTCATTGTCGGGAAGGAAGTTGCGTTCGGAATAGCCTTCGATGTCATTTTGACTATACAGGAAACAGATTTCTTCTTCCGCCCAATGGTCGAGGATGTCAATAAAAGGATGCTCGCAGCCGCTTTCCGTAGTTTCGGCCACGCCGGAGCCGACGAAGGAGGCGAAGGCGCCTAAAAATAAAAAGAGTGCAAGAAGTTTCTTCATAAAAGGCCGGTGTTTTTATAGACTAATTCCATGGTTTTGTCGGCGAGGTGGCGGGCTTTTTTGGCGCCGTTTTTCATAATTTCTTCAATATCTTTTGATTTTTCCAGCTTGGCTCGGCGGGAGCGTGCCTCTGCAAAAAAGTCGAGAAGGCGGGTGAGGAGCGCCTGTTTGGCTCTTCCGTACCCGAAGCCGCCAGCTTTGTAGTTGGCTTTCATCGCCTCCAATTCTTTTGCACTAGAAAATTGTTCATAGAGGGAAAGGATGATGTCGTTTTCGGTGGGCATGGGTTTCTCCAGAGGTACGCTGGCGGTTTTGATTCCCATGACCTGTTTCTTGAGGGTGGACTCGTCCTCGAAAATAGAAATAGTGTTGTTGTAGCTTTTGCTCATTTTTTGACCATCAATACCTGGGATGGTGGCCACTTCTTTTTCTATTTTCGGTTCAGGAAGTTTGAAGGTTTCTCCAAAGACGGCATTGAACTTCTCAGCAATATCTCTGGCGATTTCTACGTGTTGTTTTTGATCTTGCCCCACGGGTACCCAGTCGGCTTGGTACATGAGGATGTCGGCGGCCATGAGCACCGGATAAGTAAAAAGTCCAACATTCATTTCTCGGTTTCCTTTCGCAACCGCATCCTTCCAAGCGTGTGCCCTTTCGAGAAGACCGTGCGGGGCAACGCAGGAAAGAATCCACTGAAGTTCGGCGTGCTCGGGTATGTCACTTTGGTAGAAAAAAATTACTTTCTCCGGATCCAGGCCCAATGCGAGATAGTCTAAAACCACTCCTCGGCGATACTCGCGAAGATTTTCAGCGTGGTGCACCGTGGTGAGCGCATGGTAGTCCGCCACAAAATAAAGACATTCGTGTCCTTCGTCCTGCAAGGCAACATGTTGGCGGATAGCACCTAGATAATTACCAAGGTGAGGGCGACCCGTGGGTTTAATCCCGGAAAGGATGCGCATGTTTTTTGGCATGGCTTATTTATAGCTGCTAAGGTGCGCTCATGCAATACTGGCTGTTCAAATCGTTACCAGTGGATCGACATCAATGCGCCAGCCTTCAAGTTCCTGAGCGGATAATTTTTTGATCATGGATCGTGGATCTGCACCCTGTATGAGTACATTCCACTGGTATTTTCCTTGAACGCGAGGGATGAGAGCGGGGGCCGCGAATACTTGGTAGTTTTCCAGGATGAGTTTACTCTTCAGCTCTTGAGCTTTTTCTTCACAAATAGAAGCTTTTTCGTGGACGAACATGAGTTTCACGAGACGTTCGTAGGGCGGTAAATTTACGGACTTTCTCGAACTAATTTCTTGTTCATAGAAGCCCAGGTAGTTATGGGTTTGGCTGTGGAAAATGCTGGGATGATTGGGGTTGTAGGTTTGAATAATGACTTCGCCTTGTTTTTTTCGACGTCCGGCGCGTCCGGCCACTTGGGTGAGGAGTTGGAAAATTCTTTCGGGAGTTCGAAAATCGGGTATGTGAAGACCAAGGTCCGCCAAAATCACGCCAACTAAGCTCACGTTTGGAATGTCAAAACCTTTCCCAATCATTTGAGTGCCAATAAGAATGTCGATTTCACCGTTCTGCAGTTTCTCGTGGAGTTTTTCAAAACTGTCTTTTTGAGTCATGGTGTCTCTGTCGGCACGGGCGATGCTAGCCAAGGGAAAAAGTTTTTTGAGCTCCGTTTCCACTCGTTCCGTTCCCACTCCAAGGTGTTTGATACGTTCGCCCTTGCACTCAGGACAGAGGGTGGGGAGTGCAGCA
This sequence comes from uncultured Candidatus Peribacteria bacterium, assembly GCA_964359495.1. Classification (GTDB taxonomy): domain Bacteria; phylum Patescibacteriota; class Gracilibacteria; order UBA1369; family 2-02-FULL-48-14; genus 2-02-FULL-48-14. Next base: position 14,291 of record CAYHTG010000019.1, on the reverse strand, counting down.
ATTCGTCCACAATGATGACAGAGAAGACTTTGATTTTTAAGCTTTCGAGCGTGGTAGGTGAGGGGAACTTCGCAGTGCTCACACTTCATCACAAAACCGCAATCCCTACATAAGGTGGAGGAAGCCGAGCCACGTCGGTTCAAGAAAAGAATAGCTTGCTCTTTCCGCTCTAAAACTGATCTAATTTTTTGTTCAAGTAGGTCGCTGAAAATGCTGTAGTTTCGGGCCCGCAGCTCCTCGCGCATATCCACAATTTTCACTTCCGGGAGCAAGGTTCCGGAGATTCGCTCGGGCAGAGAGTAGAGATTGAGTGCACCGGTTTGAGCGGCGTACATGGTTTCAATGCTGGGCGTTGCGGAACCGAAAACAATTTGAGCGCCCGTGAGCTCGGCAATTTTCAAAGCTGCGTCACGGGCATGGTAGCGAGGACTTTGATCTTGTTTGTAACTCCATTCATGTTCTTCATCCATCACAATGAGGCCGAGGTTTTTAAAAGGAGAAAAAAGAGCGGAGCGAGAACCAATAACAAGCGGCACCTGGCCTTCTTTAATCTTCCGCCAAATTTCCGCGCGCTTCCCGTCGCTAATACGACTGTGGATGACGGCTAACTTGGGAAAGCTCGCTTCGAAGTAGCGAACAAACTGAGGAGTGAGAGAAATTTCCGGTACCAGGAGTAAGCACTGCTGTCCTTTTTGAACAAAATTTTTGATCAGTGATTTGTAGATTTCGGTTTTTCCTGAACCGGTAATCCCATGAATCAAAGATCCTTTGTGGTCAGCTAAAATAGAAGCAACAATATGAGCTTGCGCCTCGGTGAGCTTGTGGACGTTTTCAGGTTTGCTTGGCCTTTGTTTTTCAGTACTCGCCCTATGTTTTTTTGAAATCCGAAATACGTTTTTTGGTAGCATTAAGCGTAAAGCATCAAATAACGAACAAAAATAGTATTCAGAAATCCAATCCGCCAAATGGAGCTGCCAATCGAAAAGAAGTTGTTCGTCCCTCAGTAAGCCCGTAATGGCCCGCGTCGTAAAAGATGGTTTCTCATTATGAATTCTTAAAATCAATCCGGGTTTCTTTCCTTTTTGAAAAGGCACCTCCACGCCACTTCCGCGTTGCACAGCAATGCCCTCAGGAATTTCGTAAGTGAAACATTCCTGTTTTCGAGCGTAAGGATGGTGAACGAGAATTTCTGCAAACATAGGACAGTAGTATAATCTTTTTTGCAAAAAACACTAAAAGATGATTAAATGAGGTCCATGAAATTTCTCCGCCGCCTTTATTGGAGCACAGTTCTTTCTTTCCTTATCGCGACTCCTGTTTTTGGCGCTGACTTTGTGACCGAAATTCAAAATGGGCTCTTTAAAAAGAACTTCCTCGAGACCGAGCATTTCCAAATTGAATTCTCCGACCTTATATTGAATCAAACTGACTCCGATGGTGACAATATTTCCGATATTATTGAAACGGTAGCCGATTCTTTAGAAGAGGCTTGGGTGATTATTATTGACGAGATGCTTTATGAAGAACCCATGGAAGATCCAGACTTCAAGGTGATGGTGATTTTAGACGATATCTATGAGTATGTGGATGAAGATACCATGGGAATCACCAGTGTGCTGAGCAATGGAGAACCTTACATTGCCATCGATCCATGGATGGATGAACTTGATCTTATTGTTACGGCAGGGCATGAGTTCTACCATGTGGTGCAATTTGGTTATGACGTGAACTTTGCTTACACTTACCAAGGCATTAATTGGGCGGAAGCCAGTGCCACGTGGATGGAAGATGAACTTTTTGATGAGGTGAACGATTATGTCAACTATATGCCGGACTTTTTTGATTACCCGGACTATTCCATTTTTGCGTCCATAGTTCCTACGGACACGCTTTTTGAGTATGGGCTATCCGTTTGGCCACGTTTTCTTTCGGAATCTTTAGGTGGAAACAGTGTGATTAAAGATATTTGGGAAACTTATTTCGACTCCGAAACCGACTATGAAAGCGACCTTAAACTTTACGAAGCTGTGAAAGAGGTTTTAGAAGAACGTGGAGAGGATCTTGCCGGTGCTTACCAAGAATTTTCTTTGTGGAACCTCGATTTGAGTAACTATGAGGAGGGGGATACTTATCCCTATCTTTTCTTCATCCCTGAAACGACGAAAGGTGAGTACACCCAAATCGAACAAGAGTACGCTCCCGCCCTCTATGGTACAAACTATCTTTATTTTGAAAATACCTACGGTGAAGAAAATTTTTATTTTCACATCATAAAATCGGAAGGCCTCAGTTATGCTATTTCTCTGGTTCCTTATGTTGATGGAAACTATGCTTCTTTGGAGTCAGAGCAAATCCAAATTGGAGAAGATGAAGCAATGGTAGATTACCTCAGCGTAACAAATGCCGATAAGTATGATGGCATTGTGGCCATTGTCTCCAGCCTGGAAAAAGAATTTGATGCAGGCTACAACTGGGAGGTTTTTGATGAAGGCTATCTTTACTACTACCTTGCCGAGTATGCGGATGATGAGGAAGAGATGGTGGAAATCGAGGAAGGCGAATCGGAAATAGAAGTCGAACAAACGACTGAAGAAAAAGAAGGTGAAGAAGTTGAAGAAGAAAACATTAAAGAAGAAGGAGGTCTTACTTTGAGCCTCATTAATTACGATGAAGATTCAGCCACTTTTTCCTGGAATCGGTCGGATGATTCCAGTGTTGTCGGTTATGAAATTCATTCTGGAACGGCGAGTGGAGTCTACGATTTTACTGAAGTGATTGAAAACGATTACAGCACCAAAGGCACCGTGAACGACTTGGAAGAGGGAGTGAGCTATTACTTTGAGCTTATTGCCACGGACGAAGAAGGCGCACAAATCGGAGGTGCCAGCACTGAAATTGTTGTTACCACCGCGGAGTGGCTTTTTGAAGATGTCTCCTATCTCCATGAAAGCTATGACGCCATTGCCACCTTGGTGGAAGCTGGGATTTTCGAGGGTTATTCCGATGGGACCTTTAGTCCCAAAGAGGAGATCAATCGGGCAGAACTTTTGAAAATTTTAATTGAAGGCCGCGAAATCGATTACGACCCTGAGCTCAATAAAAACTGTTTCCCCGATGTGAGTGAAGAGTGGTTTGCCGAATATGTGTGTTACGCCAAGTATCGCAAATGGATTGAAGGCTACGACGATGGGACTTTTCGTCCTTCCGATCCTATCAATAAGGTGGAAGCGCTCAAAATGCTTTTCAATATTTACGAAGCCGGTCTTACGGAAGGAGCTAAGGTGGCCAAACTCAACTACACCGATCTCGATACCAATGCTTGGTATGCCATTTATGTATGGAAAGCTTCCATGCTGGGCATTTTGGAAGAAGAATTTGGCGGCGTATTCAACCCCGACCTCGACCGCTCTCGCGGAGACATGGCCGAAGAACTTTACCGTTATTTGGTGGTGCTGGAGGAGCTGAAGGTGAAATAATAGATTGAACATCTTTAGGGAATAACTGTGTTTCGACAGCAAACCCGGATCAAAGCGATGTGAATGAAAATGGTCGTGGCGATGAATGTGATGACTACGATCAGGACGGGGTGATCAATGAGAAAGACAACTGCCCAAACGAGCCTAATGTTCACCAGGATGACGATGACGGGGACGGGATAGGAGACAGTTGTGATGAAGAAGAAAGCCGGCTGACCGAAAAATTTTCTTGGCTGCCCTGGCTCGGAATGGGTCTGGCTGCCTTTATTATTGTGGCCTTGTTCTATAAGACGGTGAAGGGGAGGTAGGCGGAATAGGAGTCGCTTCGCGACGGCTTTTTTAAGCTCGCCTGCGGCGAGTATGGTGCACCCGGAGGGAATCGAACCCCCATTGCTGGTTCCGAAGACCAGAGCTTTATCCGTTAAGCTACGGGTGCATGCTCGTACTATTTTACTCGATCCTGCCAATTCGTCCACCATACCAGCAAAGGACTGGCGATGAAGATGGAGGAGTAAGTTCCGGCCGTAATTCCAACGATGAGGGCGAGGACAAACCAGCGGATGCTTTCGGCTCCAAAGAGGAAGAGTGCCAAAATGGTGAGCAGAGTACAGACCGAGGTATTGATGGAACGAGCCATGGTTTGATTGAGTGCCTTGTTTGCCGTGACGGCCAAGGTTTCACCATCTTCGCGGAAGCGCAGGTTCTCGCGGATACGGTCGAAGACCACAATGGTGTCGTGCACGGAGAAACCCATGACGGTGAGCAGTGCGGTTATAAAAAGAGCGTCAACTTCAACATCGAGGTAATGGCCAAGCACCACGAAGACTCCAATCACAATAAAAAGGTCGTGGATGAGAGCGACAATGGCGGAAATCCCAAACTTCCAAGCACTGATTTCTCTTGTGACTTTGCGGAAAGCAAAGGCGATGTAAAGTACAATCATCACGGAAGCGAAAATAAGGGCCAAGCCGGCTTTTTGCTTCAAAGTTTCTCCAATGGTCGGGCCCACGGTGGTGAAGCGGATTTCTTCAAAAGTGTTTACGGCATCGGTGGCCTCTGTAGGGGCAGCTTGCGCAGACAGCTTCGCAATGATGGCGGCATGCTGTTCATCCGTAATATGCTTCAGACGAATGAGGAAGGTTCCTTGGTCTGTACTCACCACTTGAGGAGTTCCAAAGTCACCGGCCACGGTGGCTTCGACTTCAAGAATTTGATTGGTGAGTGTCTCCGTCGTTGCTTCCGGGCCCATCTTAATTTCAAGCATGGATCCTCCGGTAAAGTCGAGGCCCCAGTTGATGGGGAAGATCAGCATGGCCAAAACGGCGACCACGGCAAGCAGTCCGGAAAATCCGGCCCAGAGTTTGCTGTTTTGAATGATGGGGAGCATGTTTGCACGAGCAACTCGGGGTTCTCCCCAGAGCCATAAATCTTTAGCCAGGCTGGTTTCCGAAGTGAATGTGAGCAGGGTTCGAGTCAGCATAATGGCGCTGAACATGGAAAGAAGAATTCCGAGAGCGAGGTTCAGGGCGAAGCCGCGAATGATGGAGGAACCGAAGTAGAACAAAATCGCACAGGTAAGGAGAGACGAGAAGTTCGAATCACGAATGGAATCCCAAGCGCGGCGGAATCCTTCATCAATCGATTGAGTAAGGCTTTTTCCATGCCCGAGTTCTTCTTTCATACGTTCGAAGATGAGTACGTTGGCGTCCACCGCCATACCAATGGAAAGAATCACCCCGGCAATACCGGCGAGGGTAAGGGTGATTTGAGTGGAGAGCACCATGGTCAAAAAGAAGAGTACGAAACAAGCCACTAAGAAGGCGACGAATTTTTCGCCGCCGGAGTCACGGTTTTTCAGAATGAGATGAACAATAATTCCAAAGAGGGCGAGGCTGATGAGGAGCGCGACCGCAGTTGGGAGCGCCGTTTTAATGATGAAAATAAGAAGGAGGGAGTAAATTGCTAAAGCAATAGTGGCAATGAGCCCGGGCAAGCGGTAGTAAAGAATCATGAAGACGGCAAGAACAATCACTCCAATAAGTCCGGCAAAGAGACTCTGATCCAGCGCTTCTTGTCCCAGGGTGGCGCTAATATTGTATTGTCCCACGAGTTCGACGGGCGCCGGAATGGCTCCCGTGTTGAGGTCACGTGCAAGATCTTGGGCTTCTTCAATGGTAAAATCTCCCGTGATTTGTGCTTGGCCCCCACTGATTTTTTCATTTACGTTCGGAGCCGAGATGAGACTTCCACCCACAAAAATGGCAATTTTCTTGCCCACATTTTTTTCCGTTAAAGCTTCAAAGAGCGTTGCTCCTTCTTCCGTGAAACTGATGTTCACGTAAGGCTGGTAGGACTGATTGAAAGCCACATCCGCGCGGTCAAAATGTTCTCCCGTCATGGCGGGCGTTTCAATCCAAGGGCTGGGAGCGGTGTTGTAGACGATTTTATTGATGGATACTTTTTCAATGGAGATGATTTCTTCGCCCGCCTCTTGTTTGGCATAAACCGTGATGAGGTGGTATCCGAACTCCGTTTCAACAATATCGGATACGCCGTCCACTTCCAATGCAAAGGCTTCTTCCTCGAAAACCTCCGTCATTACTCCACGACCGAAGGTACCCAAATCGCCGCCGGTTTCTTTCCCACTGGGATCGTCGGTGTACTCGTTCGCCAGATCTTCAAAAATCTCCCCCGCGGTGAGGCGAGCTTGCGCTTCTTCGGCACGAGTTAAAGCTTCCTCTTTCGTGCGAGTGATGCTTTCCTCGGCGTTCACGGAACCTTCATAAGCAATCAATATGTGGCGAGCAGTCACTTCCTCTTCAATCACCTTGGTTTCTTCTTCCGTTTGCAGGTCCGTCACTTGAATAATGGTCATTCCTTTACTGGCACTCGCCGCTCCACCGGCGTTCAAAACATAACCATTATCGGCTTCAAAAGGTCCGAAAATAAAACCCACTTCTTTGCCTCTCACGGCATCTTGGGTGCTTGTTTCGAGTATAGTAACATCCGTGAGTTCGCCTTCTTCGTAGTAAACCTCGTCCTTAAATTCTTTTTGCTCGGCTTCCGCGAGCGTGACAAAATCTTCTCCCGCATTGACTCTAAGAAGGAAGGCATTCGCTGAATCCGTGGCCCATTGCAACTGCTCGGCGTCTTCAGGATTGGTATTTTCTTCACGGAATTCCAATTGAATGGTTTTTCCCACAATTCCTTTGGCTTCTTCCAGATCGGTAATTCCGGCCAATTCCACAATCACATGGTACTGATCGGCGATGTTCGAAACATAAATACTCGGCTCGGAAACTCCCAAACTGTCCACGCGCTTTCGGATCACTTCTTTCACTCCCTCTACGATTTGATCGCGGTCGAGGGCATCCACCTCGGAAAGATCAATGGCATAGTCGAGTTGAGTGCCACCTTTAAGATCCAGTCCGAGTTTAAGATCGGTAACGCTGTCGATGTAGCCAAGACCACCGGCAAAAAGTAGGATGAGCAGAACCTTTCCGGCGAGGAGTTTTTTCAAAGATAACATAAAAATGGCTTAAGAATGAGTTTATAAAGATCGCGAAGATTATACGAGGAAATGGCTTGAAAACAAGCGGCTGCTCAGGGGTTAGCTTGGCAAGTCAGGAAAATGTTGGCTTACTTTAGTTCCAGAATGGCGATTCTTCCATGACCATCGGCATCTTCATAAATGTCAAAGACTTCATATGGTTTTCCTTCCACTTCAAAAACATCTCCTTTTTTTACTATAATGGATTGGTTCGGAATAAGTAGGCTTATAGAGGGATTGCCTTCTGAATTCCTTCCGTAGTTCGCCACCGGAATCCGTACTTCGTTCAGGGTGAGAACAGCCGTTTCATAAACGGTAATGGCGTCAGCATTATTGGCCTCCCGTTCTTTGGCCTCAAAAACTTGAGTTTTTTGATAGTGATCGACGGCTTCAATGGTGAGAACACTCGTGACCAGCAGACCCAGAAAGATTGAAACGAAGAGAAATACTTTCATTATTCTTGGTAATAGGTTGTGGCTTACGCCACGTTATTGCTTAGCAGACACTTCGTGTCCGCTTGGATGGGAAAAGGTGGATTTGCTGGAGCGTGACAAGAGCTGTAATGCTTCCTTTATTACCCTCAAAAGCTTCGAGAGCTTTCCCTACGATGGCGCCTGAACATTTCCAAAGAGAACGACCGATAAAAGCGCCTGAAAGTAAAACATAAAGTGCGAGTACCCAAACGCTCCAATGGACTTTTTGAAACTTCATAGCTATAGGGAGAAGGAAAACTTGGCTAGAGCATGAGCTTTCCGTTTTTGTTTGTCAATTTAACCGCGTAGTAAAGCTATTGATACACTTATTGTTACCGTAGCCTCCTTTGTAGGATTCGTCGCAAACTTTTTCGTGTGGCACGGCAATTTCGTCACAACTCATTCTTGACAAGACTGTTCGTATTCTTCTTTCGTAGTCTTTAATTACGTCTTCACAGTTGCCGCTTGTGCCTGTTACATCATCCAGTTCAAAAAAATCGGCTGTTGGGGCTGGAAGGATTGGAGTTGGAGTGAGCATATAATTCGGGCCTCTTACGTATGGGGAAACAGTATCCGACAATGCTGTACAGGTAAAAAAGTTAGGAATTGCTTCCATTCTTCGCTTGGC
>CAYHTG010000019.1:4385-6064 GCA_964359495.1 uncultured Candidatus Peribacteria bacterium | reverse complement strand
TCGCTTGGCAGTCTCGCTTATATATCTGCTGATCCTTAGCACACTCCGTATCTTCTCTCGAAGCGTCTTGGCCGTCCGCGTAAACGGCGTTTGAATAAAATTGGTGCCAAATTTTCTCCGTTTCGAAATGTACACCCTCCCCGCATTCGTGAGCGGGTGCGGGAGCGTCACAAGCAGCCAATTCCAGACTTGCTGCTGCGCCGGCAGCCAATAAAGGTTTTGTAAAATTCATAGTTTCCTTTTAAAGGTGTTAATTTTGGCTTAATTCAGCGTCTAAGTCAAGATCATTGCCTTTGCCGCTGCGGCCGTAGTCGTCGGCGAGTTTTACTACGTCGTCGAGATCGTTGGTGGAAACTTCCAAGATTTCCGAATCTTCGATGGCTTCGGCGCGATGAATCATGCCGGGGTAAACGTCGAGTTTATCGCCCGGGTTTAGGAGATGTTCTTCCAAGGCATCTTTGGATTTGCCCAAGGTGAATTTAATTTTGCCTTTGAGCAGGTATTGAGTTTCTTTCTTCTTTTCGTGGTATTGCAAGGAGTAGCGATGACCCTTTTTAATGTGTAAAATTTTGCCCACATATTCAGGTTCCACGGCGAACCAAATTTCTTTGCCCCAAGGTTTGAGGACTTCTTTAACGGGATTCTTCATGAAGTTTTTTTAAAAGAGTTTTCAAGTCCGAACTTTTCTCTTTCGGGCAAATAAGGACGAAACCATCGGCGCTGACCACCACCATGTCTTTGAGCCCGAAGGCGGCGATTTTTTCAGGACCTTCATTATAAAGGAGAGTGCCTTCGCAATCCACGGCCACCACGTCGCCTTTGGTGAGATTGGAGTGAGGACTGTCCGCAAGCTCTTCGTGCAGGGAAGCAAAAGTTCCAATGTCGCTCCAGCCGAGATCGGCGGGGATAATACGAACCTTCGCGGGGTCCACTTTTTCCATGATTCCGTAGTCGATGGAAATTTTGTCACATTTTGGGTAGAACTCGGCAAGCTCGCTTCCATTTTGAATGGCCATGAGCTGTTCGTAGGTCCGGGGGAGGTGTTTTCGAAATTCTTCCAAAATGGTGCTCACTCTCCATACGTAGTAGCCGGTGTTCCACAAGTAACTGTAAGAGGAAAGGAAGCGTTTTGCGGTTTCGTAGTCTGGTTTTTCTTTAAAGGCTTTAAATTCATAAACTTCCACGCCTCCTTGTTCGCTCAGCATGCGGCCGATTTTAACATAACCAAGGTTGGTGTTAGGATACTTGGCCTTCACTTCAATAATGTTCAAGGTATTTTCTTCCTCGGCCAGCCGATTTGCCGCATACAATTTTTGTTCAAACTCTTTGGTGTCTTGAACGAGATGATCGGCATAGACCACCGCCATCACCGCCTCGGGGTCTTTTTGAGCGATGAGAGCGGCGGCCAGTCCAATGGAAGGTCCGGTGTCCTGTATGCTGGGCTCTAGAATAAGGTTTTCTCTTGGGAGCTGTGGGAGTTGCTTCCGCACGAGGTCTTCGTATTGGGCGTTTGTGCACACGTAAATGTCTTCGGGTTTCACAAAAGAAACCCGATCGTAGGTTTCCTGAATCATGGTGCGATCCGAAATTAACTTCTGGAACTGCTTCGGCTTCTCCGCGTGGCTCATGGGCCAAAGTCGCGTTCCCGTGCCGCCGGCCAAAATCACAATTTTCATAAT
>CAYHTG010000019.1:0-4285 GCA_964359495.1 uncultured Candidatus Peribacteria bacterium | reverse complement strand
ATAATAGGTTCAGGTAGAAATCAACAAGGAAGTCTCCGAAAAAGAAGCTTAGCATAGTTCCAAGGACCAGGAAAGGACCCAGGGGCACTGCGGTTTTAGGGGTAGCATTTTTGCTGGCGAGTAAAAAGAGACTCACGATGCTTCCAATAATGTAGCTCGCAAGCAGCGCGGTGAGAGTCATGGGCCATCCCAGCATCAACCCTATAAAAGCTCCAATGCGAAGGTCTCCGCTTCCAATCCAACGACCGTGGGAGAGTAGGTATTGTAGACCAAAAAAAGAGACAGCCACCGTCGCTCCAATAAGGCTGCTTACAGGGTTTCCAATGGCCACACTGGCAATAAAAGCAAACACAATTGCAGGAATCATCACCCCATCATGGATTTCCTTATAACGGAGATCATAAAAAAAGATGAATAGTAAAACAAGGAAGTGCAGTGCGAGCCACGCAAAGAGCGTCCAGTTTTGCGCGTAAAAAAAGACAAGACCAAACGTGAGTCCGGTTGTGAGTTCGGTCACGGGGTACCAAAAAGAAATTTTTTCTTTGCATTCACGACAATGACCATTGAGCCAAAGGTAGCTGACCAAAGGGATAAGGTCATGCGCTTTTAAATCGCTTTTACAGTGCGGACAATGAGAACGTCCCAAAAAAATCCCTTTCTCACCGGTGTGGAGGCGAGGGATGAGCATGTTTAAGAAGCTTCCTAAGAACAGGCCTAGTATTCCGGCGAGCACCGTATAAAGAGGGGTCATTGTGGCGTGATTAAAGCATTATAACGTTCAGCAGCTTCTACGCTTAAGGCGTCGCCGGGTTTGGAAAGTTCATAGCTTTTTTTGAATTCGTCTTTTGCCTCTTCGTTATTTCCTTGAGCCAGTTTCAACTCACCCAAAGTAAAATGGGCCTCCGCGGAGTTGGGGTCGATGTCCAAAGCGGTATCTACGGCTGTGAGTGCCAAATCGAGTTCACCCCGTTTTATATAGACATTTGCAAGATAAGTGTGGCTGGCCGCTTCACCGGGGAAGTAGGAGGTGGATTCTGCAGCCAGGGTCAAAGCTCTATCCAAATCGCCAAGAATATCCATCGCAATTCGAAGGGGTTCTGCAAAGAGGTTCACATCACTTTGATCGATTTTTACCAAGTACTCGTAAGCGGCTAAGGAATCCTCAAAATTTCCAAGAAAGTTCTGGCTTTCCGCCAACTTTCGGTAGGCCTCGGATTCCGGCTCAAAGTCGTACAAAAGAGCCAGCTCAAAAGAATCGACGGCTTCGCTGTATTCCCCTTGTTCATAATGAGTGATGCCCAAAAAATAATGCGTCTCCGGTTTGACGGCATCGAGGCTTTTGGCTTCTTTGAAGGCATCTTCCGCCTCACTGAGTTTTTTCATTTTCAGTTGGCTGTAGCCGAGCAAAACCCAAACATCACGATAATCATTTTTCTCGTTCAAAACCTTTAAGGCCAGGTTTTCGGCAAGAGGGAATTCCTCGGCGTCCACCATGGCTTTGATTAAGAGCGCGCGCAGATAAATATCTTGGCCCCCTTGCTGAGCTTCGTAAGCGGCGAAAGCATTTTGAAAGTTTTGGATGAGGGCGGGAAGGATGGGTCCGCTGAGACTGCCGGCCTTTGAAAACTTTATTTTTGCATTTTCGTAATCTCCTTCGTAAGCAAAGAGCAGACCTAAAATAAATTGGCCCGATTGATGATTTTCTCCGACTTTACTAAGAATTTCTTTGGCCAGTTCTACATTGTCGGTTCGTATGAGAGCGAGTCCGTAGTTGCTTCGATTGTCGTCGCCGGGGTCAAGTTCGTAAGCTCGCTCAAGTTCGTAAAGCGCGTCGCTATATTTAAGGAGCTTCCAGTAAGTTTTTCCCAGTTTCCTGTGGGCTTCAGACTGCTTGTCATCAATTTTAATGGCCAGTGCAAATTCAGTGGCGGCAAGATCAAAAAAGGCAGCATTATAAAGTTGATCTCCTTTGCTGATTCGAGTTTCGTAACTTAGAGGGACGCTCTCCTCTTGACTGGCAGGTGTCGAGTCAAAAAGATTGGCGGCACCCGACTCCTGAGCAGCTTTGAAAAGACTCACGCCAGCTGCCGTTAGGGCTACAACAGAAAGAAGGATTAGGCTCAATTGGAGGGCGTGCTTTTTCATGCGTTCATCTTAATGCAGCGCTCAGGCAGAGAGCAAGGCTAAGCGCGTCGGCGGCGTCGTCCGGCTGGGGAGGGGAGGAGAGTCCAAGCTCCAGGCAAAGCATTTTTTGTATGGATTTTTTGTCGGCTTTTCCGTCGCCCGTGAGAAGGCGTTTCATGGCACTGGGAGTGTATTCGGTGATGGGTATTTTTGCTGTTTCAAGCGCCAGAAGGACGACACCGCGAGCATGAGAGACTTGAATTCCGGTAGAAATATTCTTTGAGAAAAAAATTTGTTCAATGGCACAAACGTTTGGCTTGTACTCGTTGATTAAAGCCGTTGTGTCTTTATGGATTTCGCTTAGTCTTTCTGAAAAGGTAAGGTCCGCCTTTGTTCGGACCACGCCGATAGTGAGTATTTTTTTTGTTCTATCTTTGACGTCTATTACGGCAAACCCCATTGTGGCGAGTCCGGGATCAATTCCGAGTATGCGCATGTTGTTTTTTACTTAGGGAGGGCTTGAAACTAGGATTTCATCCTGTTTCAAGTGGTCATCATCACCAGTGAACGTTTGGCATCGGAAAGTTTAACAAGGACAATCGTTGAACCAGGTCGAAGCCACTTGCATTTTCTCAAGGCGCTTAAACTTTCTTCCGAACGCAAAGGTCCTTTATGAACAAGCACTTCGTGAATTCCCCAGAAAAAATGTAAGAAGCGCGCCGTATAAATTGAATCTGTGACCACCAAAATTCTATTTATTGGGCGATGTTTCGTAATTGCACCGGCGGTATAGCCTTTTCGTGTGAGTACAACGATCGCTTCCGCATCGACTTGATCGGCAACCATACAAGCGTTCAGAGCCAGCGTTTCATCTTCAATGAGCTGCGGATTCGTCGAGGCCGGAATGGGAAAAAGTTCCTGATTTTTGAATATTGCTTCTTCTGTCGCCGATGCCACTTTCGCCAAAGTTTGGACAGCCCGCACGGGGTATTTGCCTACGGCTGTTTCGTTCGAGAGCATAAACGCGTCGGCGTGCTCAAAAATCGCATTGGCCGCATCACTAATTTCCGCCCGTGTCGCCAAGGGATTGGTCTCCATTGATTGCAGAATTTGTGTGGCAATGATGACTGGTTTTCCCGTGCGGCGGCATAAAGCGATGATGCGCTTCTGTTCAATAGGCACTTGCTCGGCAGGAATTTCGATCCCCAAATCTCCACGGGCCACCATAATGGCGTCGGACTCGACGATGATTTGTTTAAGATTGATCAGGGCTTTTGGGCGCTCCACTTTCGCAATCAAAAAGACCGGGCGCTTTGTATAGCGAGCCACTTCCTTTCGTACTCGCTCCATGTCTTTGGCTGTTTCCACAAATGAAACGGCAATGGCATCCACTCCCAAAACTTTCACGCCAAAAGCCAAATCTTTTCTGTCCTTTTCCGTTAAGGCTTCGGAGGATGGCAAGCGCGAATCGGGAATGTTCACGCCTTTTTTTGATTTTAAAAGACCGCCGACCAAAACGCGAGCACGAATCTCGTGACCTTTGATGGATAAAATTTTTGTTCGTATTAAGCCGTCTTCAATCAAAAGAGAGTGTCCTTTTTTTAGCACTTGAGGAAGAACGGGATAGGGAAGGGGGATGGTATTTTTTTCTATGCCTTTTGTACAAAAGACGATCGTCTCTCCGCGCACTACGGCAATTCCACCATTCGGTAGTTCTCCAAGTCGAATTTTAGGCCCCTGTAAATCTTGAAGGATGGCTACGGTTTTGCCCGTTTCTTTTTCAAGCTCTCGAATATTTTTCACTATTTTTTTAAATTGTTCGTAAGTGCCATGTGAAAAGTTAAGCCGCACAATATCCATTCCGGCATGAATAAGCGCCCGAATTTCGGACTTCTCTTCCGTGGCAGGACCCAAGGTGGCTAGAATTTTGGTGTGGCGCATCACGCCTTTATTCTACGGCTTCGGAAGAACAGAGCAAGAGCAGTTAAGCTGGTCAATAGGGCCAAACTGCCCAGGGCAATCACAAGCCAGTTGCTTTCAGCGGTTTCGCCGCTCACAAAGGCGGTAGTCGCTACATTGAAGTTCACTTGAGTGGGACTGCTTTTTTGATTGGTCTCCAGGTCTACCGCGTACCAAGTGACCGAATGATCCCCCAGTTCCA
>CAYHTG010000018.1:2171-18740 GCA_964359495.1 uncultured Candidatus Peribacteria bacterium | reverse complement strand
CGCAAAAAGTCTTATGACTTCAGCCGTGCGTGCTTGTTTGGGGTTTGGAAGTGCGTAGGCTGCTGTCAGACGTTCGCTTAACTGCGTGGCAAACTCTTCTATATCTTTTTTGGTAATCGGTGTCCCTACTGTTGAAGGGTCGCATACTGCGACTAAGGACTCTGCAGAGATATCAAATCTTACAGTAGTTCCTTCTTTTGGCTGCACGGACGGCTTTGCTTCTGCCGGCTGTGTACTTGCGGCTAAGGCGAGTGATCCTGCAAGTACTGTTTGACGTAAACTCATAAAACGTAAAATTATTAATAGAAGAAGTGAGTTTAAACAAGGAACTGAAATTTGTCAATAGCAAATTTCCGTAGCAAATCGACAAGCTCGCTTAGGCTCTCTTCCCCCAGCTCAACTTTTCTCTCAGGAGGTGGTAGTAATTTCCTTTCCCTTTAGAGCGACGAATGAAACGAAGGCGGCGGGAGGAACGGCGGATTTTAATTTGGTCGTCGTACTCGAGAGGAATGACAATTTGGCCATCGATGGTGAGACCGATTTGGTTGTCTTCGTAGCGACGCTCCGTTTGGATGGCAATGGTGAGTTGGCGATTGGCGGGAATGACGATGGGGCGGACAGAAAGTTCGGCCGGACAGATGGGTGTGAAGATGAAGGCTTCGATGCGAGGGTGAATGATGGGTCCACCCGCGGAAAGTGAATGGCCGGTGGAACCGGTGGGCGAAGCAACAATGACCCCATCGGCCTTGAAATCGAGCATCTTTCTTTGGTCAATAGACGCGTGGAGTGAGATAAGCCGAGCAAAGTTGCCTTGATTGATCACCGCCTCGTTTAAAGCTAAATGGGTGGCGATTTTCTTCCCTTTCCGATACAGGGTTACACGAAGAAGCAGCCTTTCATCAATATGGCAGTCGCCGGAAAAAAACTCTTCGAGTGCCGGAAAGATTTTTTCAAGATTGTGGATTTCGGTGTTGAAGCCAATGTTGCCCAGGTTTACACCCAAGATATAAAGCGCTTTTCGTTTAGGAAATTCACGCATGAGCTTGAGAATGGTCCCATCGCCTCCCAAAGTAATGACCAGATCCGATTCCTTAAGAATATCGCCGCGTTCTTTTTCGTGTTCTTTTCCATACAGCTCCGAGAGGTGCGCATCCCACGAAAGTTTTACGTTTCTCTTTTCGAGATGGGTTTTAAGTTTTTTAAGAAAATCGTGATTCTCATCCATGCGCGTGCGTCCAAGAAGGCCGATGTGCTGGAACTTTTGTACTTTTTTTGCTTTCATAGGTTTACTTATTTGTAATCTTGACGCTACGCGTCTGATGATACTCAAAAGAAAAATCCTTGTCACTCGTTTCCCCTACGAATCTCGCTTTGGCGGAGAGGAGGTGCATACGCTTCGTCTTATGGAGGAACTGGATAAACGAGGGATTGAGTCGTTTTTTTTGGGCTCGTGTCCGGTGCTTCTGGGCGAATTTAAGGAGCGTGGATTTTCAGTGAAACGGGCATGGCTTGCGAAACCGCCGGTGACTTTAGGATGGCTTGTGATTTTTACGGTGCTGATTCCGATTTTGTTTTTGTGGGCGGGTTTACTTTTGGGCAAAGTGCGACGGAAGTGGGGAGTGGATACTTTGTATGCTTTGTCGTTTGGAGAAAAGTTATTGATTACCCCCTGGGCTCATTTGTTTGGCATGAAAGTGTTGTGGATCGAGCACGCTCGGGTCGGTCGGTGGCTGAGTAAGAATCCATGGCGCTTTGTGTATAAAATGTGGAGCCGGTGGGCGACGGTGGTGGTGACTTCGAAAGCGATGGTGCAGTTTGTAGCTCCGTATGTCAAAAATGTCGTGGCGATTCCTTGCGGCGTTATGAATGCCCCTGCAGAACCTTTGCCGCGGTGCCTTGTCGACTTCTTAAAGGGCGGGTTTGCTGTAGGCAGTGTGGCTCGTTTAACAGCGGACAAAGGAGTGGACATGCTCGTCCATCTTGTCCATTCTAAACCTGAAGTGAGGTTGATAATTGTGGGAGATGGACCACTTAAGATGTCTATTCAAAAGGCTTGCGATTCGAGCCGGGTGCGACTGCTACCTTCCCTCCCCCGTGGACAATTGACGGCGCTTTACGGTGCGCTCGATTTGTTCGTTTTAGCTTCTCGTGAGGTGGATCCGTTTGGCATGGTGGCCGCGGAGGCCATGGCGGAAGGCACGCCGGTTTTGGTGACTTCGGTTTGTGGAATCGCTTCGGACCTGCATGACGGGCGCGAAGCCTTTATTGCGAAGCCGCGAGCAAGTGAAATCGATAAAGTTTTGAAGCGGGTGATGCGTCGGCCGGATTTACGAGCGGTCGTGGGCAAGCAAGGCCGCGCTTTCGTCAACAAACACTACCGCCTAGAGACCATGGTGGCGGAGTTTGAGAGGGTGCTGAAGGGCTAGGGGCCTACTCGATTGGATTTATGAATGGAATCTCTTCAGATTCTTCTTCTGTGTCATCCGGCTGCTCATCTGTTATTTCCGGCGGACTAATGTCAATGTCTTCCCCACCGGATCCACCGAGGGTGAAAAGTACGAATGTTAAGAACGTAACGGCTATTCCTCCCGCAACCATGCCCACACCGATTAATGCGATCTTTCCAAAAAGTTTTTTCCTTTCCTTGCCCGCCACTAACCATGCAATAAAGAAAACAATTGCAATGAAGGGTCCGATTATAATGGATATCGTGGCCAGAAAGCCGAGGATGCTTAGGAGGTAGGTCATGTGGAGTTAAAGTAAGTCCATTAAAGGTGATTACCTGAGAGCAGTCAAGAAGGGCTTATCGGCCCGATTTTTTTAAATGGCTTTTTTGTGGGCACCGTTCGGTATAGTCCTCCCATTCTGATGAGCTTAAAAAGCTGCGTAACACTTAAGCATTTGCACCAGCGGAAATGTGGTTTTTGGGCTTGCGAGTTGGGTGAGTATATACTATTCTTACGACATATTTTCCAGATTAATATGACCGACAAGGAACTCTATCGACTTTGTAAAGAATACGGGCGGAAGGCGCTACTCTGGCGACGGAAGTTTATTGGTTTGCTCCCAGAGGTGAATAGGAGGCGGCTTTATTTGAAAAAGGGCTGTTTGTCGATTTTTGAGTTCGCGGCAAAGTTGGCGGGGCTCACTGAGCCGCAAGTACGGCTGGCTTTGAATCTGGAACGACGATTTGAGGACAAACCGGCTTTAAGAAGTTTACTGGTGGAGGGGGAAGCGAGTCTTAATAAGTTGGAGCGTGTGGCTTCTGTTGCCACGGCAGAAAATGAAAACGAGTTGGCGGAAAGAGTGAAGCAACTTTCAAAAAAAGCCTTGGAAACTTGGGTACGGGATGAACGTGTTTTTGAAAAACAAAATGGCTTAGGGAAAGCGTTATTTGAAGCAAAAAGTCCGCCCGGGCGGACTCTAAATTTTGAACTTTCTGCGGAGGTGGTCGAGCAGCTTAATGAACTTCATTCGCTGGGGAAAGATATGAATGAGTTGCTGATGAACCTTCTTAAAGAGCGCAAAGAGGAAATCGAAGAAAAGAAAGAAAAGCTTTCAGCGGAGGCGGTGACGACGGATTCCAGGACCATCCCGGTACTAACACAAAAGCTGCTCGACGAAGAATACGGCAAAAAATGCTCCATCAAAACCTGCCTAAAGGCGGCCACGGAAATCCATCACTCCCAGCGGTTCAGCCTTGCTCGCATGCATGATCCCAAGTACCTGGCTCCTCTTTGCCATGAGCACCACAGCATTGCGCATGCGGTGGACCAAAAAGTGCTGGCTTATAAAAGAGGGCTGCCTTGAAGTTGGGCGAGTTAAATACGGTCCGGTCTCGACTTCTTTTTCCGCTTCCATCCCATTGCTGTGTAAATGGCTCCCATTACCGCTAATCCAACGCCTGCTCCAACCCAAGCTTCTTTTTTAGCAAGGTTCCCAGGGTGAAGAATCGTTTGAGGCGAACAGATAAAAGGCTCTACCGCGACGGCTAGCTGCCTTGCATCTCCTACGGGTAGATTACGAAGATCAGCTAAGTCGTGGCAGTATTCAGGAGATTCTGCAGGAGGAGGAGCTTGAACCGCTCCAATTTGTGCACCTAGGACTGCGGCTGCTAGGAAGTTTGTAAGGCCTTTCATGGGAATTTAGTTAAGCGTGTATTCTACAATGAGTTTAGCTATACGTCAAGTGCCGCTCTAAAGTTGGGCGAGTATTCGTCTCGCAGACTCTTCCCAGGAAAAGGCTTGGGCGCGTTTGAGGCCGCGTTTTTTGTAAATTGCTTGGGCTTTTGGGCCGAGCATAAATTCAATGGCGGCGGCAAAGGTGGGAGTATTTGTGGGATCGACGAGGAGAGCGGCATCTCTCACCACTTCAGGTATGGAGGTTCGGTTGGAGGCGACCACGGGGCAGTTGCAAGCCATGGCTTCGAGAAGTGGAATTCCAAATCCTTCATAAACGGAGGGAAAAACCAGCATTTCGGCGCGGGAATAGAGTTCGCTGAGTTGGCTTTCGGAAACGTAGCCCAAGAAATGAACTCGTGAGCGGAAAGCGGTGGGAATGGCGCGCATGATTCGGGCGGTCTTCCACCCTTTGGCGCCGGCAATCACAATGTGGAGGTTTTTGTGTTTCGGTGCGAGAAGAGTGAAGGCGGCAAAGAGGGCTTGAAAGTTTTTACGAGGAGAAAGAGTGCCCACTCCCAGGAGAAAATGCTGAGGGAGGTCGAGTTTTTCTGATTTTGTAGGCTGAATGCCGGCGGAAACGGCGGGCGGAGCAATGAGTACAGGCTTTTTTTGGCTTTCCGGAAAGAGCGTGGCCAGGTCCTTTGCCGTGTGTTCGGAAATACAAACGATGAGTCGGCATTTTTTGAGGGCGCGAGGAAGCATGAAGCGTTCCACCAGGGTTGGAAACCAAGCGTGGGTCTTACTATAAAGAAAGGCAATGAGATCGTGAACCATGAGAGCGGTTTTTTGAGAAGACGGTGCAATTGCAGGGTAAATAAAGCTGGTGGGCGAAAGGAAGAGATCGACAGGACGGCTAAGGAGGTAGCGTTTGAGATTGAGGTGCCAGAAAAGACCACGACCCGGAACAAGAAGCTGCTTAAAGGACGGAAAGTGTGGATTGGGCTTATTGGTAAAGAGAAAAAAAACGACATTCTTGGGGGCGATTTTTAAAAGCGCACGAGTGATTTCCAGGGTGTAGCGCGATTTTCCGGCCCCCTTTTCATGCGCGTCTCGGATGTCGATGCCAATGCTTTTTATTGCCATAAGAGGCTCAATTTGATAGATTGCAACTGTTCCCCCCTCATTATGTCGCTAACTCAACGAGTGAAACAAGGCTTTCTGCGTCTACCTCTTATGAAGAAGGTCATCTTGACGAGTAGCGCGGCGCTCATGGTGAGCACCGTGATGCCTTGGTATGACCTGCGAAACAGTTTTGGTGTTGGGGATACTTATCTTGGCATTCAAGGCCCCCTTTTTGTGATTGGATTTTTAGTTTTGGGCTGCGCGGTGGTGAGTTTTTTCAACATGTTTTTTCCGCTGATGGGCCGCCAGTTTTTCAATCTGCGTAAACGGGGTGGGTCTACGGCTATGCTTCTGGGTGGGCAAGCCCTTTTGCTCCTTTTGGTGGCCAATTCGATTTTTTACCATCCGGATTTTGGAGCATCGGTGAGCAGCAAGGCCACCCGTTTTGGAATGGTCATTGCTTTTGCTTCGATTGGGATGATGATTATTGCGGGTTGGATTGCGAGACGTAAAGAAAGTGAGGAGGGGGAGGCTCAAACTGCAGCGGAAGACATTTTGGAAGAAACGACTCCTGTGATTCAGGTCAGTGTGCCTACTTATAATGCCCCCACGTACCCGGTGACCTCTCGACCTACTTATGGAGCCAGCCAATCTGTTGACCCTCTGACTTTGGACCCTCGAGCGCGCTACAAAATGCTGCGTTCTCAAGGCCGCTACAGCACCAGTGCGCAAGGTAATTTATGGGGAAGCGGAGCCGGCAGTGCTTTTGGACGCACGAACGGCGTGGCTGACGATAATTCGGACAATGATAATTAATTTTTATGACTACCGCTATTCTTTTTTTCTGTCGGGACTGCAAGAAAATTGTCGAAGGCGCGCGTAAGGGAAGCAAATACGAATACACGTGCCCGGACTGCAAAAGTGAAAGGGTGGCTTTTGGAACGGAGAAGGCGATTTGCGATTTTTTCTCAGTTCGTAAGCTCTCGACTTCGTCGAGCATTAACCCTCCTAAAAAGAATGCTTGATCGGGTTGATTATAAGGCTCTCGACTCCGCGAAAAATGCCTTCATTGAAGCGGGTAAGAAGACGGCGGGTTTTGCAAAATCCTTTGGTTTTATGCCCGGTGATTTTGGCGGCAGCGCCAATGTTTTTGCTTTGGATTTGAAGTCGTTTACGGGGGCGGAGTCCTTGTATATGACTTTACTGCCGGAAGGCTTGGGCACGGCGGATGATGCAAAGCCGGAGGATTTATCGTCTGAGGAACTTGTGCGGTTTTGGCGAAACATTGGAGAAAAAACGATGTCGGTTTTGACGAACGATGCCGCTTCGGCGGGGATGCAAACCGTTTTGATTTCTTTGTACTTGCCGTGCGCGGACCCGAGTATTTTTACGGCTGAATTTATGGAGGGGTTTTTGGATGGTTTTGTGGCGGGCTGTGAAAAAGTGGGCTGTGTTTATTTTTCCGGAGAAACGCCTCAGCTGAAGGGGAAGATTGTGGAAGGGAAGTTGGACATTGCCGGGGCCTTGTGGGGGGTGGTCCCCGCGGGTTTGAAGCCTGTGGATTCGTCTGAGCTCCGCGCGGGTGACTTCATTGTTTTTGTTGAAAGCAGCGGACCTCATGAAAATGGTTTCACCACTTTGCGCGATTTGGCCGCTTCTTTGCCGGGTGGATATAGGACGAAGTTGCCTGGCGGAATGGAGTATTGGGAGGCCATTAATCAGCCGGGGATTTTGTATACGCCCTTGGTGCAAGCTGTAATGGCCGCCGGAATTCAGCCTTCCAACATTGAACCTATTACCGGTCACGGATGGCAAAAGTTGATGCGTTCGAAAAAGTCTTTCCGCTACGTGATTGAGCAGATGCTGCCTGTTCCTGAGATTTTTAGCTTTGTAGAGAAGGCCGCGGGGATGAGTGCGGAAACAATGCTACGCACCTTCAACTATGGAGTGGGCTTGGCGATTTACGTTCACTCGAAAGAGGAAGCAGAAAAGGTAGTAGCGATTGCGGGGGGATTGGGGCAATCTCGGCTTCGCCGAGCGCTGAAGGCTTGTGTAGCTGGAAGAGTAGAAGCGGCTGCGGAACGCAGCGTTGTGGTGAAGCCTTTGGATGTGGTGATTAAGGGAGAGGGATTTGAGCTTGGGAAGTAGTTGACGGGAGTAAGTGTCTATATTAGAGTGACGACCTTATAGAACGCTTGCTTGTCAATGCTCTGGAACATTAGCCGCAATAAGCCAATGTATAGCCAATGCTGCTTTATTAACAAGTACTTCAACAGGAGATGTAGATAGAGATGAGCAGAAATCATAAAAAATTACGCGGTTCCAGGCGCTTTACTCCTAGACGATCAAAGTCTTTATCGTATGAAACGATCGCCATTTTTTTGTCTTGAATGAGGTCATAGGATGCAATAAAAGCGTCAATCAGTTTCACTGGATGAGTTCTATACAGTTCTAGGCCAAGAGTTGGTTCCGGATCATTTAAAATTTTCAAGTTTTTCAGACTGGTAATGCCATACAAAGAGGTCAAAGTCTCCTCCTTTGTAAACTTGTAGAAAGACTTTAATGTCCACTGCAACTCTGCAAGAACGAGGGTAGAAGTGAAAGCTTTAATCTTCCCCGCCTTTACGTCCTTCAAAAAAGCTACGCATTCATGAAATTCTTTCTCTTGATCTGCGGTTAATGCACGCAAGAAAATGTTGGTATCAATGAAGATTTTAAGATCTTTCATAATGGTTCTCCATGTGTTCACGAGCGAGTAAAACGTTCTTTATTTTTTTTGACTTAAAACTGCCTGCCAAGTCGATAATATCCGGGTAAGGAGTTAATCGGAGTGTTTTTGTTTTTTTATCTAAAGTGATGGTGAGCTTGGCCGGAATTTTAATCTGTAATTCTTCCCGAATTTCTTTGGGGATGGTGACCTGCCCTTTGACGGTGATGCTTGTAGAGTAATGCATAAGTAAAGAAGTATACGTTTAATAAAGTCTTACTACATTATAAAGTAAGTATTTCATCCGTGCAAGTGTCTGTGGAAAAATGTCAGGTTTATTTCAGGAAAATTTCAGGTCGAAGGGGGTAGAGTGGAAGGCTCTAACCTTATTTTATGGAAATTCAAGAACTTCGTTTGGAGGGTGTGCAATACCCTGAGTTACTTCGGGAGATTTTTGATCCGCCGCAGGTACTTTACGCCTGGGGAAATTTGAAGATTTTGGAAAGGCCGCTGTGTGCGGTGGTGGGAACAAGGAGAACGAGTGCATATGGAGAAACTCAGGCGTTTCGTTTCGCACAAGAACTCAGCGAACACGGCGTGTGCATCGTCAGTGGCTTGGCCTATGGAATAGACAAGGCGGCTCACTTGGGTGCTTTGGAGGGTGAAGGAGGAACGGTTGCGGTTGTGGCTCAAGGGATTGAGGATTTACAACCGACCAGTCATCGGGAATTGGCGAAAAAGATTGTTGAAAAAGGCGGTTTGATTTTGAGTGAAAAAGAGGGTGGGGAAGAATACTTCAAAAGTGATTATTTGGTGCGGAACCGAATTATTGCAGGACTTTGCAGGGGAACCCTGGTGATTGAAGCGCCCTTTAAATCGGGCGCAAGAAATACTGCTAAGCACGCCTTGGACTATGGTCGAGAACTCATGGCTTTGCCCGGGCGAGTGACGGATGCGAACAGTGAAGGAACGAACGCTTTGATTCGAGCCGGAGCGGAATTGGTGACTTGTCCGCGTGAAGTGGCGGAGACTTTGAAAGTTGCGTGGACGTGGCGACAAGTTATTTTGGAAGGGCTGGCCTCCGAAGTGTTTGCGGAACTCAGAAAGGCTCCCCGGTCGCCGGCTGAGCTTGGAGAAAAGTTTGAAGCCTTAGGCGAGCTTTATCTGGTTTTGGGTGAGCTGGAACTGCGCGGGCTGATTCGTTGGACTCGAGAACAGCGTTATGCCGTGGTTTGAGTAGATGGAGGCTCATTTGTAGTAGGGCCTACCGCTTCGCTTTCGGCCTGGGTGGGTAGTGTCCAGTTGCTTTTAGTGAGATGTTTTTCCACCGTTTCCGCGGAAATGTTGGCGACGCGTTCAACCTCATCCAAAGTTGTGACTCCACGAAGCACTTTCAGTACCCCGTCTTCCCCCATGGTGAGCATGCCTTTTCTTCGTACCATGCGATACAGTTCGGTGACGGATTTGTCGGAAAGAATGGCCTCTTTAAGCTCTTCATCATTGATGAACATTTCGGCGATGGACACTTGTCCTAGGTAGCCTGTTTGGCTACATTTGTCACAGCCGGGTGCGTGCGGAAGCGTAGCGGGGATGTTCAGTTTCAAGTCGGGACTAATGGAGAGAATTTGCGAGATTGCAGACTCCAAAACTTTGCGTTCAGTTTCTGTGGTCGGCTTTTGTTCAACACAGAAAGTACAGACTTTTCGAACGAGACGTTGAGCCATCACAATGCCGAGAGCCGGGGCCACCATGAAGGCTTTGAGTCCAATGTTGAGCAAGCGTGGAATGGTTTCAATGGCGCTGTTCGTGCGGAGCGTGCTGAGCAGGATGTGTCCGGTGAGTGCGGCTTGAGCGGCGGTTTCGGCGGTGTCGAGGTCGCGGATTTCTCCGATCATGACGATGTCGGGATCTTGGCGGAGGATGGCGCGAAGGCCGCCGGCAAACGTGTACCCGCGTTTTCCATTGATCTGGCTTTGTGTGATGCCCGTAAGGTGGTATTCAATAGGATCTTCGAGCGTGATGATCTTGCTGTCCGGCTCGTTGAACTCATTGAGCATGGAATAGAGCGTAGTCGTTTTACCGGATCCCGTTGGTCCGGTAACCAGAATCATTCCGTTAGGAATATTTAACGCTTTATTTAAAATCTCCAAGTTGCGCCCTTCAAAACCAAGTTCTTCAAATTTAAGATTTTTCTTTTTGGAATCGAGAAGACGACAAACAAAACTTTCACCATATTCGGTGGGAATGGCGGAAACACGAACGTCCACTTTGCGCTCATTTACGTTGATGTAGTAGCGCCCATCTTGCGGAACATTCGTCACGTTGAGACGCATGCCCGATTTATATTTTAGCTGATTACTCAAATAACCGTAGGTAATGAGATCCAGTTCGAGCACTTGTTGAAGTACCCCATCAATTCGAAAACGCACAATCATACGATTTTCCTCCGGCTGATAGTGAATGTCCGAAGCTCCGGTTTTGAGGGCTCCCACACTTATAAAGTTGAGAGCTTCTTCGGAAGTGACCGTTTGAATTTTTTCTCGCAAGGCACCCAGATTTTCCACCTCGGCTTGATAGGAAGTGATTTTCTCTTCATCAATAATATTTTGCGTTTCTATTGGAGTAGGCCCTTCGAATTGCTTATAGCTTTCGAGCGCCAAGCGAAGTCCCGTTTCCGAAGCAAGGTTCACGTTAATCGCGTAGCCATCCTCCTTGAGTTTCTTAATGAGAGCTTGGGTTCCCGGGTTCGTTGGGTGAACAATGGCCAAACGCACTTTTTTGCCTATTTTGAAAAAGGGAACCACGAGGGCCGCATTCGCTTCGCTCTGCGTAATTATTTTCAAGTGGTCCGGGTTGACGTGTAGCTTGGCGATGTCCACATAGTTCATTCCCATTTGCTGAGCTCTATCCTGAACGGCGCGTTCTTCAAAATCACGATTAATAGCAGTTAAAGGGGCTTCGCCGTGTGTTTGTGATGTGATGAAATCTTGGTCTGCCATACGCTTGTTTTTTTGTGTTTGGACGCTTTCAGCGTCTAATCTATACATTTTAGCAGATTTTCAGACTTTTTTCTATAGATGAAACATGCCAACCACCATGGGGTGAAGTTTCAACAGTGCTTGATAGGAAAAATAAAGGCCATAGCCGATTAAAACCATGGATCCCAGATGCATCAGTTTTCGAAGCATCCATTGGTGAAAAACATGCCGAACCAGAAGTGTTAAGGCGGCAACTCCTAAGGATCCGACCAAACCCGCCGCCACAATATTGGCCGAGAAGAAAAAGGGACTGAGGGTGCTTGGCATACCGGCGTAAAGCCCTCCTGCCACCACCACCCAAAATACAATGGCGAGTGGATTCACAAGGTTGATCAGAATAGCCTTAAGAAAATCGGTTTCGTAGAATTTGGTGCGATGGCGGTGCACATGGTGGAAAGAAATCCGACTTGGATTTTCGTGCAAAGTGTTCCAACCCATACTCATGAGCATGTAGGCGGCAAGAATCCATAAAATAAGTTTTACGGGTCCGTATTCAATAAACTCGGCTGCTCCGTAAGTCGACAGGAGCAAGTAAAAGATATCCACAAGCATGGCTCCAAAAACCACCTGCATTTGGAACCAGAATCCTTTTTGCGGGTTGAGACCTTCTCGAATGGCAAATAAGGAGATGGGACCTATGACGAGGCATTGGGATAGACCGAAGATGAAGGCGTCGAGGTTAAACACTTTTGTTTTTGTTCTTTAAATTATAGCACAAAATTGCTTTGTTTAAAAGCCGTTTACAGTTTAAAAATCTCGTTTAGTTCGCAAAATTACCAAAAAAGTATAGCCCGTCCAAAAGACGAATGGCAAGGTACGTGTGCAAAAGCACCACCACGAGCATGATTACTCCACTTGTCACCTTGGTCTCTCCATCTTTTTTGAAAATGGTTCTCAGAGAAATGATTCCAGAAAGAATGAGTACAGCAATTACTGCATAAGCGATCTTCCACTCTCGTTCTTCAATTCCTGTGGAATTGTCTACGAGATCTTCGAGCAAACCTCCTATGTTTTCCAAGCTATCTCCTAAAAACATGAGGAGCCAATAGACAACTAAAAGAAGTGCAAAAGAAACATCTTTCCAGAAAAGTGCAGTTGAAAAGTGAGCGATTTTCATGGCCTTGGGTTAGAGTGGCTCACCTAAATAGCCCCCTCCCCCGAAATTGCAAACTCAAATCTTCTTCACCGCCTCCACAATTTGCTTGGCTTCTTCTTCGGTGATGCCCTCCACTTGCAGGAAGTCTTTTGCGGAAAGGCCAACAAGTTGGCCTACCTGTTCAAGGCTCACGGCAGCGAGTTTCTCTATTACGCTGGCCGGTAAGTTGAGATCGGAAACCATTTTTATTGCTTCGGGTTCGGTTTTTCCGTGTTGGGAAGGGGAGGAGGAGCCTGAACCTGACGGTTCAGTGGTATCCAAAATATCGATTTCCCAACCTGTAAGATGGGAAGCCAGACGAACATTTTGACCGCTTTTACCGATGGAAAGGGCACGTTGATCTTGCGTGACATAAACCTTTGCCAAGTGTCGTTCTACTTCAAGTTCAACCTTAGAGATTTTTGCGGGCTTAAGAGATTCGGCAATGAATTTCTGAGGATCTTCACTCCAAGGGATGATGTCGATGCGTTCGCCGGACAATTCGTGAGTGACGTTTTGTACACGCACTCCATTTTGTCCCACGCAAGCTCCAATGGGATCCACTTGAGCATCCTTAGACATCACGGCCACTTTACAACGCACACCCGGCTCTCTTGCCACACCTTTAATGACTACCGTTCCCGATTTTACTTCAGGAATTTCGAGCTCCATGAGTTTTTCAACAAGCTTGGGGTGCGTTCGTGAAATGAGAAGTTGAGGTCCCTTGGTGGTTTTGACCACTTTGTCCAGATAAAGCTTGATGCGTTGACCTCCGTAGTACTGTTCATTGGGGATTTGTTCACGTGCGGGAAGCAGGGCGGTTACCCCTCCAAGTTCCACATAAACTTGACTGTTATCCACACGATGAATCATGGCATTTACGAGTTCGTTTTCTCTGTCCTTGAAGGTCTCATACATGAAATCGCGTTCGGCTTCCTGAATCCGTTGAATGATGACTTGTTTGGCGGCTTGAGCAGCAATGCGGCCATAAGATAGGGGCGTCACATCCATTCGAATTTCCTCTCCCTCTTGAATGTTTTTGTTGATTTTCTTGCCATCTTCGAGCGTGATATCGGAGTCGGGATCTTCGATTTTAGCGACCACTTTTTTGACGATGTAGATCGTGACGTTTTCCGTCTTAGAATCAATCTCCACTTCGATGTTTTGTTCTTTGTTCCCGTAGTCCTTTCGGTAAGCGGTGCGAAGGGCGGCCTTCACAATATCCATAATGACCTCTTCAGGGAGGCTTTTTTCGTTGCAGAGCAGCCTGACGGCGGCCATAAATTGTTGATGCATAGAGTGTGAAAAAGTGATTTAAGATGGAGAAAAGCAGCAGGTTAGAGCCTACTTAGGTTTATTTACCATCAATGTGGCTGCACATTACAGGGACCCCTGGAGTTTGGCAAGGGCTGAACAACGATCTTCAAGCTATTGATCTCTCGCAAAGTCGCGAAGTCCTTGTTCATCGATATGAGGAGTAGAAGCGTCCACGACAATGACATCCATTCCGTATACTGCAAGTACTTCTGATATTGGTAATAGGTCCCTTTGGCTTCCTAAAAAAGGCCGCTCATGACCGGCGCCAATGACCACGGCCGGAAGGCCAGTGGGATTCGTGTCCAATCCTTGTGCCACCGCACTGGCTATGAATACATTTTGGCCTGTAGTGCGGTAAGGAAGGTATTTCCCACCTTTATATTCCGTCGTTGTTGTCATTTCGTAGCCTCTCATTTGTCCTTTACCCTCAGCAGCCATCCTAAGACTGACCTGTTCAACTTTTGACATTTCCGTCCATTCTGATGTGGATTGGATTTTGCTGAGTACATCTGAATCAATAGGCATTTTTCCAGCCGGCAATCCTTCTAGGAAAACGACATTCCCCAGTCCTGCTTCAAGAGCCCCTGCGATCTGTTCTTGTGATTCCTTTACTCCAGCCAATTTCTCAATTTTTTGAGCACGTTCACTTTTCGCCTCACGTTCCACAATGTGACTTTGGAGGTACAAAATAACTGGCCTTGCATTCGCGTTTGGAGATTTTCGGATGTAGATGGGTACTACCCCTTTGGCCTTCATTTGGTCCACTACCTTAGCCGTTTGAGGATGGTCTTTAATCTTCTCCGGAGGCACTTTACTGATGGAAAGGCTACGAATAAGCGTCCTCATATCTTCTGTGAGAAGATCAAAGGAAAGATCAAAGTGAAGGTCTTCATTCTCTTCAAAATCTGTTTTCAGATCTGCGTATAATGTGGCAAGCAGCATAACATCTTTATCTCCAGGGTATTTATTCAAGAGTGCCCCTAGGCGTCTTTTTACATCCTGAAGAGTATCTGCGATTTTTCTTTCACTAACTCTTGCTGTATCGTCAGCAGCCTCTAATTCTTTTAGTTGCAAGAGGACATCGTGCTTTTCTCTTCGGTGTTCTTTATCTTCCTTCCAAGCACGTTCGTGAGAACGGTATTCTGGCTTATTGAAAATGCCACCTTCTTTCATTTTTTAGATTTTTAAACTTTCAAATTCTTCACAACGGCTTTTAAGCTCGAGCACTTTGAGCTCAATTCTCTTGAGCTGTTTAACCTGCTCCTCTGATACTTTGTTACATTTCGCTAATAGCTGATGGGCGGCATCAGTAAGTTGAGTAAGGACCTTAGATTCTTTTTGAGTTGTTGACATAAACTGTTTATTTTTCTTCTTATTATACCTGAACTCTTGAGCTCGAACAAGAAGGTACTTTAATATATCATCGCCAGGTAACATCTCTCACAGTAAACTTTTAGAGGTGAGTCGGGAGTAAACGTAGACCACATATCCTCCCGGCATTGATTGCACTTCCTCTCGAAGAATTTTCTGGGCTTTCGTTTGGCAAAGCGGTCGAGGTGGCGTTGAAACCACTGGCGGCGCGGCAAAGGAAGCTTGTTCGTGCGGTAATAGTTGAGCTCCTGAGGTGTAAGTTTAAAGAGCTTGCCGGTGACTTCACAGCGGATTGCTGAATTTAGTATTTCGTCGCTGATCTCTTGGATGTTGTCCGGGAGAGATTTTGCGTCTACTACAGTGGCGACTTGCGGTGCAGGTACTTCGTATTCGTCCCACTTCCACCCTTTGGCTAAAACTTGCTCTTTGCTCATGGGATACCACATTTGCGCCGTGGATTTGTTGTAACCATAGAGCGAGAGTTTGGGATCAAAATATTCGCCCCATTCTCCCGTGGATTTCATGTGTTCTATAATTTTTGGGACTAGGGTTTCGTACTCTTCTTTCGTGTATTGCTTATTCAAAATACAGTAGGAGGCCTTATGCATGTTGGTACAGCCAAAACAGTTTTTGCTGCTTTCGAGATTGAAACAATAGAGCAGCTCTTGGGAGGCCATATGTCCTTGATTCACAAATAGGAGGTGATAACTGTCCGCTCCAACGATGGCCGATTCGTAGGATTGTTGCACCCGTGAACCATACTGGTAAACATCCATGCAATCTTTGGCGCCGAGAACGAGTTGGTAACAGTATTTTGCTTCTTCCACGTCTTCACAATCAAAACAGTAGAGTGCATTTTTGCAGTTTACGAGATGATCTCCGAAACTATTCTCCACTTGGGTGTTTTGGAATTGTTTGAAGGCGTGGGCTTTGGAAAGTTCTTCGAGCTTCTTTGTATATAGTTGATATTGCTCGTAAGAACCTAAATCGATTTGTGCCATTTTTGCTTTGTATTCTTCCTGACTGAGTTGCCGGTTTTCAAAGCAATATTTTTTGTTCCGAAGTCCCACACAAAGGAAGCAATCTTGGCAACCGATGCAATCTCTGAGGAAGGTGCTCGAATTACAGTTGATGCAGTCCTGGGAAGCCTTGAGGCCATAGCAGCGGTGAACGTCAATGCAGTCGTAACAAAGCTCCGAATGAAGATTGTAGAAGCCATCCATGCAGGAGGTGGCGCGCTTGAAACCGTAACCATACATGCAGTCTTCGCAATGGTCGGCGTGCATGATGAGATAACAGTTTTTCGAAGAACCGGCGAAATGCATGTAGTCACAATTGATGTTGGTGCCGTCAATGATGAGCGCGAGGAGCGGTGCGCTGCGGCAGAGTTCGTCAAATTGTTCGAAAAAGGGCCGAGTGAAATCGAAGTCACGGCCGTAGTCTCTGGGGTCCCACTTGTCGCTATGCCAGCATTCCTTGCAGTAGCTGGTTCTTTTTTCTGAAGGTGAGTGCTCCGTTAAGCCGGGCTTGTGGCAAAGATCGCAGAGATTTTGGTAGAGGTTGAATTCATTGCAGTGTGCAAGGCGGCGTTGTTGACGGCAGTCGGGGCAGAGTGAGGGCGGAGGGAGGAGAAATTTCTGGCCATTTATGATTGGAGAAACTTTTTCGTAAAATTGCAGGTCCGAGTCGTCGATTTGGAACGGGGTGGTACAGTTTTTGCAATTGGTCATAAAGATTAGCTGAGCTTCTTAATCTGCC
>CAYHTG010000018.1:0-2071 GCA_964359495.1 uncultured Candidatus Peribacteria bacterium | reverse complement strand
TCTGCCGGGAGATCTTCCGGAATTATCCCCATCTGCACAAGGGACTCTCGCATAATCTTATTGTTCTTAACGTATTCAGACAAGATGGATTGGCGATGATGAATATCTTTGTCCGAAATATTTTTGTCTGTCGTTTTTTTAGCAAGAGTTTTAGCTGTCAATTCGATAGAAGTGTCAAAATCAGCTAAAGTGCGCCCGTCCGGGATTCCCTTCTTTGATCTGACTTGCTGAGTACTCCTCCCATCGTAGAACGCTTTATCCCCTTGCATCACAAAGTAGGCTATCTGAGTGAAGCCTCGGTTAAAGACATTAGTGCGTAAGGATTTTTCCGCTTCAGTGTATTGTAATCGCTCTCTAAGACGCTCGGCACCTTCCGGGGCAATGAAATGACCATCACGAACATCGATGAAAGTCCTGACCAGTAATTTTGCGAATTCTCTACCCCTTGGTGTATTACTACGAGCCAAAAGCTATAAAGCGCCCTCTTCGTAAATAATGGCCGCTCCGTTAGGGTTTAGTGGATTTAAGAGCTTCTCAACTGCTGACTTTCCAGAGATGGTTTTTTCCCATGTCTGGATTTCTTTTAGCTGATCATAGGTTAACTTCTCCCATCCCTCTCCTTCGGTGTAGGCTCCCGTCTCTCTAAGTTGTACCAGAAAATCAGAGGACGTTTTTGAGCCCTCAAAAATATTCGCCAACTGCTTGGCAAAAACTGCTTTCCTTCCGTTGAGGTCTAAAATGATCAAAGGAAGGCCTTGTTGGTCGAGTATCGTTTCATTAAGGTATACCTCTAGGTTTTGCATAGTTTTTAGGTAAGAGAGTTTTCGAGCACGGAGTAAATAGTGTCTGGAGAAAATCCGCGAGAAGCGAGAAACTGCGCACGGCGTTGGTAGAGTTTGTTTTTGGGGAGTTTGGTGAAGCGTTTGGCGACGCGTTTAAGGGCTTCTTCGGCGAGCTCACGTTCGGAGATGCCTGAGGCGCGCCAGATTTCTTGGGTTTGTTTCATAGGGATGCCTCGTTTATAGAGGCGGCTGGCCACTTTCAGTGGGCCTTGGAAGCGAAACTGAGCTGCTTCCTCAACGGTTCTTCGAATAAAGGCATCGTCATTGAGGAGACCCAACTCCTGGAGGCGAGAAAGCACTGCCTTCCCGCTCTCCAAGGTGAAATGGGGTCGTTTTTTGAGTTTTTCTTCGAGCTCATGCGTGGTGTGAGCTCTTTGTGAGAGCGCATGCATGCCATAGTTCATGAGCTCGCGGTAGTTGGGGTCTTCCAAGGTGAGAAGGGTTGTAAGTGGCGAAGGCTCAACTCAAGCTGCAGCTGACGCTGCAGTGGGCGCTGCAGCAGGGGAATCTGCATCTAACGATGCAGTGGCAACTTTCTGACGGATGAGTTTTTCCAGTTCTTTGGTGATTTTTTCATTTTTCTCCAAGAACTCCTTGCTGTTTTCACGACCCTGTCCAAGTTTCGTTTCTCCATAACTGTAGAAGGCTCCGGCTTTGCGAACGAATTCGTATTTAGCGGCGAGATCGAGGATGTCTCCTTCACGGGAAATTCCTTTATTGTAGAGGATGTCGAATTCAGCCACTTTGAAGGGAGGAGCAATTTTATTTTTGACTATTTTGACACGAACACGATTCCCTACCAATTCTTTACCTTCCGCACCATTCGTTTCAGTCCCCTCAATGGAACCAATGCGACGAATTTCCATGCGAACTGAAGCGTAAAACTTGAGTGCCTGTCCTCCGGTAGTGGTTTCAGGGTTTCCAAACATCACTCCAATCTTCATACGGAGCTGGTTGAGGAAAATCACCGAGCAATTGGATTTACTGATGACAGCGGTGAGCTTGCGGAGGGCTTGGCTCATCAATCTGGCTTGAAGCCCCATCTGTGCATCTCCCATTTCTCCTTCAATTTCGGCGCGTGGAGTAAGGGCGGCCACGGAATCGATGACAATGATGTCTACGGCATTGGAGCGAATGAGCATTTCCGTAATTTCGAGCGCTTGCTCTCCGTTGTAGGGTTGGGAAAGGAGAAGGTTGTCGATGTCTACGCCGATGCGTTTGGCATAAGC
>CAYHTG010000017.1:10669-19131 GCA_964359495.1 uncultured Candidatus Peribacteria bacterium | reverse complement strand
TGGGCAGTGCCATGGCGGCGGCTTTGAAGAATGATTTTGAAGTGCAGCTGTGTGGGAAGGGTGAAAAGCCCATCGATTTTGAAGCGATAATTTTTGCGGTGAAACCTGCTGATTTTTCCTCCTGTATCGATGAATTGAAGTCTGATCTTTCGAATAAACTTATCGTTTCCATAATGGCCGGGATTTCTCTTGCGAAGCTTCGTGAAAAAACCGGGTCTGAAAAAATTGTTCGGTCCATGCCGAATTTACCTTTGCAAGTTCGAAAGGGGTTCACTGCATGGGCTGCCACGACCGCCGTGAAAGAAAAAGACATCGTGCGGAAGATTTTTTGCTGTTTTGGCAAAGAAATGGAAGTGGCCAAAGAAGAAGATTTGAACGCGGTAACCGCGCTTACCGGATCCGGACCGGCTTACTTTTTTTACTTGTGTGAGTTGTTTGAGAAAAAAGCCAAAGAATGGGGATTCTCAGATGAGGAAGCGGCGAAAATGGCTTGTGCCACTTTTACCGGAGCGGCGGGGCTTTTGGAGAATAGCGAGCTGAGTGCGGCCGAGTGGCGAGCAAACGTCACTTCAAAAGGCGGAACGACTGAAGCGGCAATGAAAGAGTTGGAGAAGTGTGAAAGTCTGGTTGATGCAGCCTTGGAAGCTGCTAAGAAGCACTGCGAGGATCTTAATAAGTAAGCATGAATCTTCAGGAAGAATTCTTGCGGGTGCAAAAGGCGAGCCAAAGTTTGGCTGCTTTGAGTGAGGAAAAAATTAATACGGTTCTTTTGGATTTGGCTTCGACTTTGGTGGGAGGGCGGTCTGAAATTTTAGCGGCGAACAAAAAAGATTGCGCGCGTATGGACGTGGAGGATCCTCGTTACGATCGACTTTTGCTGAGTGAGGATCGATTGGCGGCGATGGCGAGTGATTTGAAAAATGTTGCGAGCTTGCCTTGTCCTCTTAGCGAAGTAATGGAGGAAAGGAGCTTGGCAAATGGCTTAGAGCTAAAGAAAGTTCGTGTGCCGCTCGGAGTGGTTGCCGTGATTTACGAAGCGCGTCCCAACGTAACGGTGGATGTTTTCGCTCTGTGTTTTAAATCGGGCAATGCTTGTATTTTGAAGTCAGGGAGTGACGCGCAGGATAGCGCGGAGGCTTTGGTGCGAGTGATTCACTCGGTGCTTGAAAAAAATGGGATTGATACGGCGGTTCTTTTTTTGATGCCGCCGGAGCGCGAACATTTGATGACACTTTTAAAAGCCCATGGCCTGGTGGACGTGATTATTCCTCGCGGTGGGCAAGGACTTATTGATTTTGTGGTGGAGAATGCCAGCGTTCCTGTGATTGAGACGGGCGCCGGAATTGTGCACACCTACGTTGACAGTGAAGTGGATGTTCAAAAAGCCGCCGCCATTATTTTTAATGCAAAGACAAGGCGTCCGTCGGTTTGTAATGCGCTCGACACTTTGATTGTGCATGAAGCCCAGCTTAAAAATTTGATCACTTTGGTGAAACCGCTCGAAGAAAAAGCGGTGGAAATTTTTGCGGATGAAAAAGCGTTTTCTGTGCTCGATGGAAATTACAATTTTCTTGCACATGCCACAAACGATCATTTCGGTGCGGAATTTTTATCGCTCAAAATGTCCATCAAAATAGTGAGTTCGGTGGAAGAGGCTGCCATGCATATAAGCAAGTACGGTTCCAAACACAGCGAAGCGATTCTTTCCGAAAACGCCGCAGCTATTGAATTTTTCTTTACCGGCGTGGATGCCGCTGTGGTTTACGCCAACGCTTCCACCGGTTTCACCGATGGAGCACAGTTCGGTCTCGGTGCGGAGATCGGTATCAGCACACAAAAGCTTCACGCCCGCGGCCCCATGGCTCTTAAAGAACTCACATCGTACAAGTGGATTGTGAGAGGAGATGGACAAACCAGGGTTTAGACTTTTTTGAAGCAGCTTATTTTTTAATCTTATAAGCCGCCGCTTCGTCTGAAGCGGTTTTTGCGTCCTGGGCGTATTCTTGAGCGGAAATCAAATTCATCTGTGCGTCAAAGTTGAATGTCACGGTAGTGGTGTATTTAGTTTCAGCATTTGCATAATCTTTGCTGTTTATAAAATCCTCATAAGGGTCGTCGGATGCTTGCCATTCCGTTTTGGCTGTCTTGTGTTTTTTAAAGAGAACGGTGTACTCATTGATCATGTCTTCAATTTTCTCGTAGCTTTCTGTCAGGAGACAACCAGAATAGCTCACATGGAGATCGAGGGGGTTTTCTTCAGAAACACAAACAGCTATGTCATAATCGTCTTCTGCGGCCGCCATTATGGCTTCGGTTTCATCGTATATACATTTGTATGGATCTTCTACTGAAGAATCTCCCCAACATGATTCGACTCGCTCGGAATCTATGACATAGCCGTCTACACCACCCTGATAGGAGCCTCCTAGCTGATAGTAGCCTCCTATAATCAGGAATTGACGAACATACCATATATAACCGCCGGCAGTCCCAGCATCACGCTCCTCGGAGGCACTTTCCACATCCAATAAATCATCAAAAAACTCTTCAATGTCATCATTAGCGTCCTCATAGGCGTCCCTTGCTTCATTTTCATCTTCAGCTAATTTATCGGCCTTTTCTTCGAAGGCTTGCATAACGGTTTGAACTTCTTCCGCTCTCTCAGCCAACTCATCGGCCATTGCTTCCACTTTATTTGCCGCGCTCTCAGCGTTTGTCGCAGCAGCAGAGGCGTTACCTTGAGCTTTCGTTAAGAGTAACGCGTTCTTACCGGAAGTGGCGGTTTTTGCCGATGTTTCGGCTTCTTTGGCT
This sequence comes from uncultured Candidatus Peribacteria bacterium, assembly GCA_964359495.1. Taxonomy (GTDB): domain Bacteria; phylum Patescibacteriota; class Gracilibacteria; order UBA1369; family 2-02-FULL-48-14; genus 2-02-FULL-48-14. Next base: position 16,320 of record CAYHTG010000017.1, on the reverse strand, counting down.
TCTCCCATGTAGGATTTCGCCAAAGCGGTTTGTTCTTCCGCACCTGCGGCAAGGTCCTCAGCACTCATGGTAGTGTAAAAAACATTTTCACTTGAAAATTTTCCCTGAAGATTGTCACCTGCAAAATAAGCTGCAACAAGAACTCCCGTTACAAGCAATAGCGTAAGTATAGGGTAAAGTTTTTTCATTTTGATTTTCATTTCTATATGGTAAGATGGCTATCTGGACATTATCGTATATTTTGGGCCAGAAGTCAAACAGTTAAGGTAAAATGCTCGCATGAATCGCAAAGAACTTGTTGCCGCGCTCTTAAAAACGGTGGAATCCGATATCAATCGGGAGGGGCTTTTGGATACGCCGCGCCGCGTGGACGAAGCGTGGGATCATTTATTCAGCGGCTACGACAAAAAACCGGAGGATGTTTTGACCGTGTTTGAAAATGAGGGCTACGATGAGATGATTTTGGTGAAGGACATCGAGTTCTACTCAACGTGCGAGCACCACTGTTTGCCCTTCTTTGGTCGCGCCCATTTGGCGTACATTCCAAGGGACAAAATCATCGGACTTTCAAAGATGCCGAGGCTGGTGGAGATTTTTTCGCGGCGCCTGCAGAATCAAGAAAGGTTGACCACTCAAATTGCGGAGGCGCTGGAAAATTTGCTTGTCCCAAAGGGAGTGGCGGTGGTTTTGGAGGCACAACATTTTTGCATGATGGCGCGCGGCGTGGAAAAACAAGGAAGCCGCGTGAGTACTTCGGCGCTGAAAGGTCTGTTCAAAAAAGACGCGTCCACGCGAGGAGAATTTTTGCGCTTGATTAAGGGCTGAGCTAAACTATGCCTATGGATTTCCTGCCCGAATCGATCACGCGCCTCATTGAAGAACTGCAAATGCTTCCCGGAATCGGTCCCAAGAGCGCTCAGCGCTTGGCGTTTCATTTGCTGAAGTCCGGGGATTCGCGCATCGGGAGTTTGAGCTGGGCCGTGGCGGAGGTGAAAAAAGGGGTGATTGAATGTGCAGAGTGTTTTTCACTGACCACCGCGAGTCCTTGCAAAATTTGCAGTTCAGCAGAGCGGGACCGGAGTTTGCTCTGCGTGGTGGAGTCGACTTTAGATTTGATTGCTCTTGAGAAGACCGGCGAGTTTCGTGGGCTTTACCATGTTTTGCAGGGGAAAATTTCTCCCCTTGATGGGATTGGTCCTGAGCAGCTTCGCATTGCGGAGCTTTTTAAGCGAGTTGCTGAGGGTAACTCACCGGTGAAGGAAATTATTTTCGCTCTCAACCCGGATCTCGAAGGTGACACCACGGCACTCTTTTTACAGCAAAAGTTGGCGACTTTTCGCCCTCTGACTTTGTCTCGTATTGCACGTGGACTGCCCTCCGGTGGAAACGTGGAATACGCCGATGATGCCACGCTTATTCGTGCTCTTCAAGGCAGGCAGCTGATGAGTTGACGAGTGAAGAATTGTTGCGAACCTTACTCACACGGGTGGATTCGACGATCTTCTATTCTTGTGTCAATACCGTGTAGGCTCCACCTGAGCCGCTGAGAATTGTGGACGGGGTTTTGAACGAAAGGTCCTGGAAAATCTGTTCGAAATCGTTGTGGAGTGCGTAAGGAGATTGCCATTCGGGTGCGCTTGAGTGAAGTCCACGTTTGTCCCACACGGCAAAGGCTTCTTTGGTGGAAACGCTGATGCCTGTGAAACCTACTTCGAGGCGGAGATTTTTTGGAAGAGCTGGAAGCGGCGTTATGATTTCTCCATAGTGTGTTCCTCGAGCCACTTCGTAACCGGAGAGGAAGAATGGAACATCCATGCCGATTTGCATGCCCAGTACCATGAGCTCTTCGCAATTGAGGCCGATTCCTTCGGCTTCATTGAGATGGAGGAGGAGGGAAGCAGCATTGCTGGAAGCTCCGCCGAGGCCGGACCGGAGGGGAATTTTTTTGTGGATAGTGATTTTATAATTGAAAGCGCGTCCTGTTTTTTTTTCAAGTGAGCGTATCGTTTTTAGAACGGTGTTGTTTTCAGAGTCTATGCCCTCTATGGAGAGGTTGTGGCCGTTGGCCACGTTCTTGCTTAGCAGACCCTTCGGGTCCGCTTGGGGCAGGAATTCAATCTGTAAAGTGGGGGCGGGTTCAATTTTGATTTGGTCTTGGAGTGCTTCATAGCGAACGTAAACCGTGTCGATTTCGTGGAAACCGGAGGCGTCACGGCCGAGAATTGCGAGATAGAGGTTTACTTTAGCCGGGCAGGAAAGGATGGTCATTTTTTCATGAAGGCGGCGGCGAAACAGATCGCGGCTAGAATCAAAGGCGACCAGAAATAATCTTTCAGTTCAGTGAGATTGTTGGAATTAGATCCAACGAAATACATTACAATGGAAGCGATAAGTGCCAAGGAACCGAGGGTGGGGAATAATTTTTTCATAAATGGAGTTAAGTGATTATAATTTTAGGCCAGTGTGGCGAGAGTTACAAGCGCTGTGCAGTAAAGTCCTTCACCGCGGCCGAACGCAGTGAGGCCTTCACCGGACATGGCTTCGATGGAAATTTGATCCATACTAAGAGAGAGAATTTTTGCAAGGGACTCTTTAATTTCCAATTTTACCGGATCAATGCGTGGCCGATTTCCTTCGATGGAAATGGAAACATGACGGATGGTAATGTTTTCGAGGAGGGGTTTTAAGTAGTCTCGGCTGTCTGAGTCGCCGGAGAGCATGAGCGGGTCTGCGATTTCGGAGAATGTTTGGTTTGTCCCTTGGGCGAGAGCTCGACAAATGGCATGAAGGATCACGTCCCCGTCTGAGTTGGCTTCCAGCTTAGGACAGTCGTGGATTTCCAGGCCGCCCAGCTTGAGGGTGCCGGTATTTGAAAATCGGTGGGAGTCTTCGCCTATGTAATACGCTGTGTTGTCCGGGGCGCGTAGACTTTCAAGGTCTTCCGCGAAAGTTACTTTTCGATTGGCCGGACTGGCCTCAACAATTTTAACGCCGGTTTTTTGAAGAAGCGCCGATGTGAGGTCCGTGGTTTCGGCAAGTTCAAGGTTTTGCAAAATATCCCCACGCACGGCTTGCGGGGTCTGCATGAGTCTCAATTTTTTGCGATTCAAAATTTCTTTGTAGTTTCCGTTTTCAGCCGTGAGAACAGTGTCTACGGCAGGCAAGGAAACACTGGCGGCACCAAAGGTTTTTGCGGCTTCTATAACTTCTGTGATTTCACGTGCCGTCACGTTTGGATTCGCAGCGTTGTGGTCCAGGACGACGTCATCCGCTCCAAAATCCACCGCAGCCAGTCCTTTTTTAAAGGAGTCCATGCGCGTCGCTCCACCGCTCACCACTTCGGTTTTGGTCGAATCCAGAAAGGGGAGAAAGCGAAGCTCTTCACCTTTCGGCACCACCAAAACTACGCGGCCAATCAAGGGATGCGCTAAAAAAGTTTGGTACGAAAGTGTCCAGAGCGGGTCCGTTTGTACTTTAGCCCACAGTTTGTTTTGCCCGGCTCGTTCGGATTTTCCGGCGGCCAGGAGAAGGACGATGTTCATAGAAGTCGCTGATTTGTTTGTGGAAGGCAATCATATCCTCGAGGCTGGTCGGTGGCAATTCCCAAAGCCACTTTTCGAGTCCCGCTTCGATGAAGTCGTAGATGCCGAGGAAGGAAAGGCGGCCCGCTAAAAATTCGCCTACGGCAAAATCATTAAGGGCATTGAGTGCGATGGGGAAGTTGGGATTACCTTGGTGCTTTGCCAGCCAAGCGAGAGGGCGAAATGTTTCGATGTCGGGCTGTTCAAAACTGAGTTCACTTTTGCGGGTACGCTCGATGGGCCAGGGGCATTTGGGTTGATTGGGATAATGCAGTGCGTAAGAAATGAAAAGCCGCATGTCGTTTTGCGTGATGTGCATTTTGGTGGCGCCGGTTTTCGTGTGAATCATGCTGTGCACGAGACTCTGAGGATGGATGCTGATGTGGATATTTTTGAGGGGAATATCGAAAAGATTGTGGACTTCGTAGACCTCGAGCACTTTGTTGATGAGGGTGGCGCTGTCGATGGAAACTTTGGGGCCCATTTTCCATGTTGGATGTTTGAGTGCATCTTTGATGGTGACGTGGGTGAGCTGCGCAGTGGAGAGGCCGCGGAAAGGCCCGCCGCTGCAGGTGAGGGTGACGGAGGAAATTCGATGTTTTCTGACGGTGTCGCTATCGCGACGGCTGTTTTTAAGCTCAGCTTCGCTGAGTAGCTGCCAGATTGCGGAAGCTTCGGAGTCGAGAGGGAAGATTTGGGCACCGGTTGTTGTGGCGATTTGTCGTAGGTAGCGGCCCGCGATAGCGAGAGATTCTTTGTTGGCGGAGAACAGGATTTTTCCCGCGCGAACGGTGGCAATGGAAACCTCGAGGCCCGTGAAACCGGGGAGGGCGTTCACAATGATGTCGGCGTGGGAGATGAGTTGATCAACTTGGGCAGAAGTGGGGGCTAAAAAAGTCTGCACGTGCAGACTTTTTGCTTCGTTTTTTGGCTTACGTAAGCCGTTCCAATTTAAAAATTCTCGTGCTTGTTCGGCGAGGAGTTCGGTGTTTGTGAGCGCTGTCAGTCCCACCACTTCAAAATCACCCGGGAAGGCACGCAGCACTTCCAGCGTTTGACGGCCGATGGAACCGGTGGAGCCGAAGATGGCGATTTTTTTCATGCTTTTTCTTGAATGAGTTTCAGAAGCTCCGGCACCAGCTCCGCTTCCGGCACGTTGGCTTTGTAGAGTTCTCCTTTGTAGTAAAGGGCGCCGGCTTTTTTGCCGCCGGCAATGGCGAAGTCGGATTCTTTGGCTTCTCCCACGGCGTTAACTACGCAGCCCATCACGGAAACGCGGATGGGTTTTCGGCAGTCTTTGAGAGCGGCCTGTACTTCGTCCACCATTTTTTCGAGATCGATTTCAATGCGACCGCAAGTGGGGCAGGCCACGATGTCCGGTTCTTTGGAGTACAGGCCGAGGGATTTTAAAATCTCCCGGCAGACTTCGACTTCTTTGGAGATGTTGTCCACAATGGACACGCGGATTGTGTCGCCTATCCCCTGAGCGAGAAGCGAGCCTATTCCAATGGCGCTTTTTATGGAGCCGGGGAGGGTGGGTCCGGCTTCGGTCACTCCGAGGTGGAGGGGTACATCATTTCCGTTTGAGGAAAACTGTTGATAAGCCTCAATCATCGTAAGTACGCGCGAGCTTTTCAGCGACACAATGAAATTTGAGAATCCGAGATCTTCCACAAACTTCACCCAACGAAGAGCCGATTCTACAAGAGCATCCGGGGTGGGGGCGCCGTATTTTGTCCACAAATCTTTTTCAAGAGAGCCGGCGTTCACGCCAATGCGGATGGCCGCGTTTTTTTTCTTGGCGAGGAGGATGACTTTTTCAAGGTAACTGCGATCAAAAAAATTCCCCGGGTTGATGCGGATTTTGTCGGCGCCGTAGTCGAGGGCTGCAATGGCGAGCCGAGGGTCAAAATGGATGTCTGCCACCAAAGGGAGTTTGACTTGTTCCTTGATGAGCGGAATCGCCTTGGCAGCGTCAAAGTTTGGGATGGCGAGGCGCACGAGGTCGCAACCGGCGTCTTCCACCGTTTTAATTTCGGCCACCACGGCGTCAACATCCTCCGTCTTTCC
>CAYHTG010000017.1:0-10659 GCA_964359495.1 uncultured Candidatus Peribacteria bacterium | reverse complement strand
AGGACTTGTCTTGCGGGGTCGGCGCCAACGGTGCAGGTTCGAGTTTTACGTCGTGTCATAGGGCTTAAGCCTAAGCCAATCGAGAACATTTTGCAATTGAAGGCAGATGTGCTTGAATAGAGCCATGAAAGCCAGCACTATTCTTACTATTTTAGTCATCCTTTTGGTCCTTGCTCTTGTATTCTTTTTTGGAGCGGGAGTAGAGTTCCAGGGTCGGTTTTCAACATGACAGCGGTACAACGGCTTGACTCAAACCTGCAAACAACCTAAAATGCTCCTGCTTTTTAATTTGATGCTATAGCTAAGCAACTTCGCAAGAATGAGGAGATTCGGGCCCTAACGGTCCGCTTGATTGCCGATGAGGAAATGGACATTGCGGGCGGCATTATGGGCATTGAGAAGGCGCGGGCCCTTGCAAAAGAGCACGGGCTCGACCTCCTTGAGGTCTCGCCCACCGTTCATCCTCCGGTCTGCCGCATTATGGACTACGGGAAGTACCTGTACCGTCAACGGAAGCAAGAGCAGAAGCACAAAGCGAGTCAAAAAAGCCGCGAGATTAAGGGCATTCGCCTCAGTCTTCGCACCGGCCAACATGACATCGAAGTGAAGCTCAATCAGTGTAGACGCTTCCTGAAAGACGGCAATTCGCTCAAATTCACCTTGATTTTCCGCGGAAGAGAAGCTACACATTATGAGCTCGGTTTGGAAAAGATGATGTTTATCAAGGAAGCGCTCAAGGAACAGACCAAAGTCGATCAAGATCCGAAAAAGCAGGGTTACAACCTAATTATGATCCTTTCACCACTCAAATAATGCGTAAAATAGGAAAAACCGGCAAGCAACGAACACATGGCGGCGCTAAGAAGCGTACCGACCGAACCGGCACCGGAAAAATCCGTATGTCAAAGGCGGCTCATAGGCACCGACTCACTCAAAAGGCCGCTAGACAAAAGAATTTGGGCGGAACCAAGAGCGTGATTCACCCTACGGATTACAAGCGTTTGAAACCTTTACTTCACTATTAAAACTAACTTTTTACTTTATGGCACGCGTCAAACGAGGCACCATTCAACGTCGAAGGCACAATAAGATTTTAAAGGCCGCGAAAGGATACCGTGGGCTTTCCAGCACCCTTTTCACTTTGGCCAAGCGCCGAGTGCTTAAGGCCGGGATGCACGCTTACGCCCATCGTCGTACCAAAAAACGCGACTTCCGACGCTTGTGGATTGCTCGCATCAACGCGGCCGTTCGTCCTCAAGGTCTTTCTTACAGTCGTTTCATGTACTTGCTCAGCGGCAAAAAGATCGCTCTGGATCGCAAAATGCTTTCCGAGATGGCCATTCATGAGCCTGCCGTGTTCGAGAAGATTGTGGAGGCGGCTAAGTAGACGGGTTTCCGGCTGGTCAATGAGGCAAGGGGATGCTACACTGGAGGTCCTGTATTTTCGCTTATGAAAGCCGTTTTCAAGAATTGTGTCCTGGCCTTGCTTCGTTTCTTGGCGAGGCGAAGGCTCGCGCAAATTAAGCCCAAAGTGGTGGGGATTACGGGAAGCGCGGGGAAGACCAGTGCAAAGGAAGTGACCTATGAAGTGCTCAGTCGCCGCTTCAAAACTAAAAAAAGTGAAAAGAACTTGAATACCGAGATGGGACTTAGCCTCAGCATTTTGGAACTCAAAGGCGGTTATTCTTCCGCGTGGGCTTGGGTGGAAATCGTGATGAAAGCGCTCTTGGGTGCCTTTAAAAAACCTGAGAATTACGAGGTTTTGGTGCTTGAAATGGGCGTGGATAGGCCCGGAGAAATGGATGAGATTTTGCGCGTGGTGACTCCGGACATCATGGTTTTTTTGAATGTTAAAAATGTGCATTTGGGAGAGGGGCATTTCCCCAATCGACAAGCTATTTTTGAGGAAAAATCCAAAGCGTGTGGAGCGGTTCGGAAGGAAGGGTGGGTGGTTTTGAACAACGACGATTCCTTTGTGAAACAGTTGGTGGGGCATTTGCCGGCCAACACAGTGACGATTGGAACGGAGGATACTTGCGACTTGCAGGCGGTGGACCTTAGCATGGATTCGGAGGGGCTTCGTTTTACTTTGAAGTATGAGGAAAGGGCTTTGCCGGTGGAACTGCCCCATGTACTCGGAAAACAGCATGTGACCATGGTTTTGGCGGCCATTGCCGTGGGCTTCATTCAAGGCTTGCCTTGGAAGGCCATTGAGCTCAGCTTGAAAGAGTATTTTTTGCCGCCCGGTCGCATGAATAAAATTGAGGGCTTGAAGGGTTCGCTGATTATTGACAGTTCTTATAACGCTTCGCCGGATACCATGGCGGCCGCCTTGGAAATTTTGGGACTTTTTCATGGACGAAAGATTGCCGCGCTCGGCACCATGAACGAGCTCGGGGAGCTCACCGAAAGTGAGCATATTAAAATGGGGAAATTGGCCGCTCAGCACGCCGATATGCTCTTGGCCGTTGGTGAGCAAGCCAAGAATTTGGCAGAGGGGGCCGAGCGCGGCGGGATGTCCGCTTCTATGATCCATAGCTTTCGCAGCTCGAAAGAAGCGGGGCATTTTCTCAGCAATATCTTGGATCGGCATGACGTGGTGCTGGCCAAAGGCTCTCAAAACGGTGTGCGAATGGAATATCTCGTGAAAGCGTGCATGAAAGATCCTTCCGAGGCTCGGCACGTGCTTGTGCGGCAAGAACCTTACTGGCTCACTCATCTTTAATGCTCATCGGACACGGAAAAATCTTCGATCGTTTGAAAACTCTGGGTGAGGCCGGAAAACTTCACCCCGCTCAGCTTTTCATTGGACCTGAGCACCTTGGAAAAACCAAAGTCGCACTTCTTCTGGCTGTGGCGCTTCAGGGCGCGGCAGACAATGTGATTTTGAAGAAACACATTTTTGAGGGAGTGAATGCCGATACGCTTTTGTTTTTGGATGACGGAGAGAATCTGCCCATAGAAACTGTGAGAAAAATGGTGGAGAGGGCTAATCAAAGTCATAGTTTTCCCTACCTTATTTTTGTGATTGAAAACATCGGTCGCATGAAAGTGGAAGCGGTGAATGCCTTGCTAAAAACGGTGGAAGAACCTCACGAAAATACTTTGTTTTTTTTAACGGCAAATCAGGAGGATGACGTTTTGCCCACTCTGCGTTCTCGTTGTCATGTGAGCTATTTTCAAACTCTGAGTGATGAGCTTTTGCGCGATATGTGTGACGGCAATGTGTACAGCGACCAGCTGCTGTTTTTTGCGATGGGTCGGCCGGGGAAGCTCCGCCGGCTCCTAGATGATAAAGACTACTTTCAAGCCCACCAAGAAATCCTTCAAGACCTGGCGGTATTTTTGGAAAATCCAAATACGCCGGCGGCCTTTGAACTCAGCCGCAAGTACGAAGCGCATGAGCTGCTCGAAGAAATGCTTGACGTGCTTCTACGCCGAGCGCACAGCTTAGCACGATCTCGTGAATTGCCTTCGGTGTTGTCCCACCTTGATTTCACGCGCACCGTGGAGCACATTGAGTCTTGTAAGCAAGGTCTCAAAAGTAATGTGAATCGTAAACTTCTGCTCGACAATCTTTTACTCCATTTCAACCCATAAATGTTTCCTTGGATTCTTCTCATCATCACCGGCAGTGCCCTTGCTGTTCTTTTTCTACGCCGCCTTCGCATGACTCGAAAAGATCTCCTTTTTCAGGAGCACTTGGCGGAAGAACAGGCAGAAGAAGCTGCAATCGAAGCCGCCGATGAAGAAGACGGGGCTCAAACGGTGGCTGAGACGGAAGAACTATTGGGAAGCATTAGAAAGGCCTTCATGAAGGCAGACACCCACCTCAGCCGGAATGAGTTTGAAGAGGCCGAGCCTTTATTTGTGGCGATTATTCAGGAAGATCCTTCGCATCTTGATGCTCACCATAAGCTTGGTCTGATGTACATGAAAATGGGCCGATTCGGAGAGGCGGAATTGTACTTTTCCAAACTCGTAAACTTGAAACAAGATCCCGTTTACTTCAGCAATTTGGGGGCCGCGCTTTATCAACAACAACGTCTTATTGAAGCCGCCGAAGCCTACGAAAATGCCATCGCCCTGGACGATCGCCGCGGGGAACGCTTGCAAAGCCTGGGCCAGGTCTACAACGAGCTTGGCGAAGACGAAAAAGCCCTGCACTACTTTGAACGCGCGGCCCGCCGTAAACCGAAGGATCTCGACCTTAAGCTCATCCTTGCCGACTACTACGAAAAGCTCGGTCGCGTGGACGAAGCGGTAGAAAAGTTCAAAGAAGTCCTCGACAGCGACCCCTACAATGAAGATGTTAAAAAACGCTTAAGACTGGTGAAGAAGAAAGCGGGTGAACTTGAATGAAATTTCTTGACTTGCGCCGATGCTTTAGTGTTGCACAACTCCTGCCCGGGCAGGAGTTCCAAAATAATTGCATGTTTTAACAAGCTCACTAGAGGGATTAGCCGCCCACTTCTTCCTCAGTTTCGTCTACAGGCAATCCGCCTTCGGGCATGCCTTCTTCGTATTTGGCGGGGCGGGCTTCGTAGCTCGAGTGGATGTTTTCGCGTTCGCTCACGGTGCCGTCGCCATAGGTGATGATTCGGTACCAATCTACTTTAAAGCCTGTGTGGGAGTGGTCTTTGAGCACGCGAACTCCGGGTTCCAAAGCCTCGGTGTATTCGGTGACCGGGTCTGGAGGAGCCACGTAGTCGTAGTTGTAAGGGCCGTCCATGGCCACCGTGCGGCCATCGTAAGTGCCGTAGAAAACAAAGTACGCGTCGTCTCCATCGGTATAGCCTTGAATTAAGAGTGCACCCGCTGTGTCGTTAATGAAACGGAAATCGGGTAAGGGCGCGTAGACCGTGGCATCCAGGCCGTACCCAAAAGGACGCGCGTAGGTGGAAACTGCGTAGGAGTGATTTTGTCGCATGGTGATTGGGAGACCCGAATAAAGCGCCGCCCTGAACATGGTGGAGGAAACTTGGCAGAGCCCACCGCCGTATTCGGGAATGGTTTCGTCGCCTTTAATGACATATTCGGGAAGCCAGCCGTTGGCCGCGTCTATTTCTCCTACCAGGGCTGTGAAAGAAAATTCGGCTCCTTGCTCCACCAGCACGCCGTCGAACTGGTCAATGCCGCGATTCACGTTGTGGATGCGGCCGGAGCGCGATCCTGAAAAGTTCGAGTAGCCCACGCCAACAAGATCCGTCACGCCTTTTTCGCGCAAAGAATCCGGAACGGTGACCTGAGGCTCTACTTGTCGGATTGGGATGGGAATGGTGAGGTCCACGGCTTCGCCTTCATCATCTGCTGCAAGATCCAAATCGTCTACAATTAGCGTGAGGAGTTTAGTTTTTTCAATTTCTCGGCCAAAACGTGCGCTGCCATGAAACGCGTAAGTGCCGTCTTCGTTTTCCGTGATGATGGCGGGCAAGGGGTCCTCCTCCACTTCCGGTACCAGCTCGAGTTCAATCGCGGTGATGAAACTGGCTTCGTCAATTTGCAAGGAGTCGGGGTTTTCGGCGGAAGGTTTTAAAAGATTGATGTGGGCGGCCATGGAAAATTCCCAAGAATTTCCGAATTCATCTTCCAAAGTGAAGGTTTGCCGGGCGATTCTTTCCGCCTCGGGGAGCAGGGCTTCCAAGTCGGCGGTGCGGATGGTCGGTTCAGCGCTGCGAAGGGGAAGGGCGAGTTCGGCGGGGAGGGTGAAAGTCTCCCAGTAAGTTTGTAGCTCGATCGTTAAAGCAGCGGAATCAATTCCATAGCCGATTTGCTCGGGTGCTATTTGGACCCCAGCGTCGTAGGCATACTCCGCATTTTTTATGCCTTGCTCGATGCCGCTCTCCGCGAAGGCGAGTTTCATTTGCGCTTCGTCTACCACCGAAGGCAGTTTGAGCTCTTTCCCAAAGAAATAGACTTCCACTTTCTGAACCGGCGTACTGAACTCCATAAAATTCGTGAGTACAGTGGTGAGTTTTTCGTCGTTCGAGCTCAGGCCGAGAGTGGCTGGGGTGAGGGTGATATTGCCGCGCTCAGAAGTGAGGAGGATTTCGCTCGCTAAAAAAGTTTCTTCCGCGGCCTCGAGAGCTGCGAGAGCTTCTTCAAAGGTCGCAAATGAGCTGAAGCTCATTTGCGTGGTACCCATGCGCTGAACAAATTCTTCTTCGGGAAGTTTGCTGATGGCGTACATGCCGGCCAGCAAACAAAGCGTTGCCGCGGTGAGCAGGCCGACAACCCAAACTTCGTGCGTACCTTTACTCATGGGGTGCTTTCGGAGGTAGTATTTCCATTTCGTTTGGGATCTCTTTCATCTCTTCGACGAGAGTTTCCTTTTTGCCCAGTAATCGTTTTAGCAATTTCTTTGCCAGTTGCCCAAATCCACCGGCGTCTTTTGTCTTTTCTTTAATAATTTCGCGCGTCTCACTTCCTTTCTTCGGAGCCACGGCCATCCCAATGGCGGACCCAATGGCCGTTCCAATAATCGCTCCCATCACAATGTTATCGAGAGTGGATTTTTTCTTGGGGTTTTCTTCAGCCATGGTTTGTGGTTAGGAATTCGCGACTACCGTCGCGTGCTACGAGGGGCTTTACTCTCTTGCGCATAGTCTACAGCCTTGGTCAGACGAATCAAGTTCACCTTGATGACGCCCGGGAAAGCCACTTCTTCGGAAATTTTATCGGCCATTTGCTGGGCGAGGCCTTGCATGGACTCGTCTTGGACGCGGTCTTTATCTAAAATCACACGGAGCTCTCGTCCCGCGGACATGGCAAACACCTTGCTCACTCCTTCAAAAGATAGCACGGCTCCTTCCAGTTTTTGGATGCGCTCAAAATAATTGCTCACGGATTCTTGGCGGGCCCCCGGACGTCCACCGGAAATGGCATCCACCGCTTTTACAATAAAATCTTCGGGGGAGACGCAGGGCACTTTATCGTGATGGGCGTAGGCGGCGTGTACAATGCGCGGATCGTAGCCAAACTTTTCCAAAATTTCTTTGGAGAGGTCGTCGTGCGCGCCCCCCACATCGTGGTCGATGGCTTTTCCAATGTCGTGATAAAACGCGGCTTGCATGGCAATTTCCGGGTCGACTCCAATGAAGTCGGCAATAAGTCTGGCGGCAAAGGCCATTTCGTTCGAGTGTCCGGTGACGTTTTGGCCGTAGCTTGTTCGAAAGTAGAGTCGTCCCACGTAGTTCACCAGTTCGGGTGGGGTTTTGGCGGGGTCGAGTTTCATCAGCTTCAAAGATTCCGCTCCTTTACGGTCACAAATCTGCATGATTTCCACTTCCGATTCGTCCACCGCTTTTTTAATCATTTCGTGGTCGAGGCTGCCTGTTTTCTTCACCCACACTTGCATTTTTTCGATGGCTTTTTTGGCGATGTTTCGACGAAGCAGGTTCACGCCTCCCACGTGAAGGTTTTCCGGAACGCCCAAATTGAAGATGATGGAAACGGGGAGCAGGCTTTCAAAGTACTCAATGTTTACCCCGTTTTTCCCCACGAGCAGGCCTTTGAATTTGTCGTCCTTAATGGAGACACTGGTGTTATTTTTGTCCACGGAACTTTCGACGCCGAGCCGTTGAATGACAATTTGTAAAATGGCCTTTGCGTGGCGAGGCGCATCTTCTTCGAGCTCTTCCAAGGCTGTTTTTTTTCGCCACTCGGCATTGGTTGTGACGAGAGCTTCCAGTTCACGGCGAGCTTCTTCCAGCCCCTTTTCGCGACTGAGTCCGCTGCGTTTGCTGAGTTCATTCACGGTGCTTTCGCTGAGCTTTTGTTCCAATGCTATGAGTTTTTTCAGCTCCGCCTCCACTGCGCTTCGCCCGGCTTCGGTGCTTTTATTCCGTTCTTCCTTACGATTCAAAATCTCTTCTTTTTGCTGAATAACCGCCTCGGTTTTTTCAAAACTCTCTTCCATCGATTTTTCCTCCGCCTCAAGCGCCTGCCGCATCGCCTGAATTTTTCCCTTGTTATCTTCACGGATTCGCTCCGCTTCGGCTTCGGCATCCTTCAGGAGCCGTTTCCCTTTCTCCGGATCAATAGCATCTTCCGGCTTTAAGAGGAAAAACGCCCCTGCGCCTCCCATCACCAATCCAATCAATAAAAATGCGATTTCCATAGCGGGGTCAGTGTAGCGGTTTGGATTCGATTCGACAAGGTTGTTAAGGTTAGGTCTTGACAAATCCTGTCTTTAATGTAATATGGGCACCTTTTAACTCAAAAACTTTTATGAGAGAAGCTATTAACGCTGTTGTCCTCTCTGCTGCTGTACTGGCTGGTTGTGGTAAGAAAGCAGAAGAACCCAAACCAACCTTTGACCAGTGGGCTCAAATAGCGGGTGTGGATACTTGTACGAAAGAAGTTCGTCTCCACCTAGAAAGAACTGGGATCAATAATATGGAGTCAGAAAGTCTTGCCGCCGAGATGTGTAACGTAGAGCGGTATGGCGAACATCACACCAGTTCCTATAAGTTAGATAAAACGTTTGAATTTGATAAGCGTATTTATCTTGATCGTGATGGAGACGGCTCTTCTTTTGGCCTCTCTGATCGTTCGGACTGTGACGATGCTGATAAAGCTATTTTTCCTGGCAACAAGGAGGTTTGTGATGGGAAGGATAATGACTGTGATGGCGAGATAGATAACGTGCCTGACGAAGAGAAAGGAAAATGGCAGTTAGATAAAGATCACGATGGAGCTCCATCTGGCGAATTTGTTTTAGCTTGTGGTAGGCCTCAAGATGCTTATTCGGAACCTCGTTATGAAACTGACATTTTGGGAGTTGATTGTAACGATGCAGATCCTTCTATTCGACCCGAATCGTGGGAAGTAAAAAGTCGAAGATCGTTACCTGAAGTAGAACTTATTGGTGAGTACGATGGAGTGGATAATAATTGTGATGGCATTGTGGACTGGGGGATCACTCCTCCGCCTGTTGGCATGCCTATTGCACGTATTTATACGAACTTTGAAGCTGGAGAAACAGAAGAACTCTCTTGGGAGTATATACTTTGGGATTTAGCTGTGAAGATGCAAAGCGAACCTGAATCTTATAAGGATTGGGGCGAAGACAGCTTAAAAGGCATCCGTCTTTCTTACGGCTTGCTTCAAAATGGAAACTGGCCTGCGATCGGTGAATCTCACGAGAAAAATGAGCCCTTCAGGAAAGGCACCCTAAATGAGATTTATCGATCTCCTGAATTGCAGGAAGCAGCTTACCGTTGGGCTATGCCTGCCGTTGCTGCTTCTTTTGCACAAATGCCTGAAGTCGATCAAAAAGGGTACTTGGAAATCGCGAGTCACACTCGACGTTACCTTGGTGAATTCAATTACGCTGAAGAACGTGATTATTACCAGACTTTAGCTAAAGCGACTTGTCCCAATAGCAACTGGTTTGATGCAGGTACGAACTGTGTGAGGTATTTCACCCAGTATGGCCCCAGTAATGATTGGAAAGTTGCTAGAAAAGCTGACGCTGATGATAACTGGAATGCTCGTCCTGAAGGTGATAGATATCGTAAAGCTGAAGCCTGGGTTTTCCGCCGTGTGAACGAAGGAGATATGACTCCTGGTGAATTGCGAACATGGGTGGGACGAATTGAAAGGGACCTCCGAAAGGCTGCTGCGAATTAGCCTTGAAGATTAAAGATATTCTTTTCAACCGGTAAGGCTTAAACTGGTCAAGCTGCTTGCTCGCGTCTTCCATGAAGCCGTATAGGGGCATGACGGTTGAGAGGCTGTTTAGCATTTTGAAATCTTTCTTGATGCATTCCCATGAGCGTTTGCAGGCGTGTTTGTCTAGCATTTGGGGTAGTTCAGCTTCCAGCTTCGACCAATCCAATTTTCCAAGTGCGTCCGTTAAGCCCTGCCACTTAACCTGTTAACAGGTTGGCTTTTTGTGGTGCAGATCAGTTTTGTTTAACCTGATGAGCGAGTGTGATTCCTGCGGGGCTGTTGATCCGTTAACAAACGGTTGACGTGAAGACGGAAAAGGGCTATAATCTTGTAATACATTCCGCGCGCCCCGCACCTTAGCACCTTATAAATAACCCAAAAACCAAATGCTTCACTTTAAACCAAAATATTGGTTCGAAAATAACTCTCACCAAATCTACTTGGAAAAGTATGTGGGGGGGGATGGTCGTTCAACCGAGCACGCGAAAAAAACGGCTGATAAATTTGCCGCGATGCAAGGTTTGAAGGACGTTATTGCTGCGCAAAATTTTCCTCAAAAAGACACTTTGAACTGGAAAACCCTTGAGAACCCTTACAAGGTGAGCGCAAAAGACACCAAGGGCATTTTACAGATCTTAAAAGACAATCCGATGAGTGGAAGTAAACTCTCAGACCCGAACTATGTGAGGATTTCTTACTCTCATATTTTCAACCACGTAAAGAAGCTTAATCAACCCGGTTCGAGGATCTTTGATGTAAATGTGATTGAGCCCGGCGATAAAATTCATGTGGATAAGGGCTCCATCTATGTAAATCGAAAGGCCGGCTCCAAATACGCGAGTTTTAGCGCCCCTATTTATCCGTGGACATCGCAAAGTGCTGCCTCTAAGCCTGAACCTAAGCCTAAGCCTGAACCTAAGCCTGAACCTAAGCCTGAACATAAGCATGAACCGGAGCATGAACCTAAGCATGATCATAAGCCTG
>CAYHTG010000016.1:0-19270 GCA_964359495.1 uncultured Candidatus Peribacteria bacterium | reverse complement strand
TCAATTTCGCTGAATGTAAAACTTGGCGGAGAGGGAGGGATTCGAACCCTCGATACGAGTATAACCCCGTATAACGGTTTAGCAAACCGCCGCCTTCGGCCACTCGGCCACCTCTCCCCTTTGTCAAAGGAACAGTGCCTTATATACCATGAACTTTAAAAACATGCTATACATATCCACGTATGCCAGACCCACTGAATCCACCCGCGCCGGTTCCTCCTGCAAATCCCGCAAGTGCGGGGGCTACGCCGCTGGAACAAATGCAGCAAGTGGCCAAGGATTCCGTTCGCGAGGCGAGTCAAGCGGCGGAAGAATTTCGGGAAGATTTTAAACTCATGCTCAGCCAAATTTTTAATCCCGATTCCTGGCGAGAGGGGCTCAAACTTTTCATGCAAGGCGGGCTTGGGCTTTTGCAAGATCTTCAAGAAATGCTCACCGAACAAAACTGGTCGCCCGACAAAATGGTGGCCCGCATGAACGTCACACTGGAAGAAATCGTAAAAAAACATCCGGAGTTGCAAGGGCAGTTCGATAACGTGCAAGTGAGTTTTCGTTTTGCAAAACTAAAAACCGATGAAGCCCTGCTTCATCTGCGAACTACCGCAGAGCAAGAATTTGGCAAATTCGACGAATCCAAAGTAATCAACGCGGTTTGGAGTGGGGTGAAAGCCGAACTTCAAAAAGACCTTGCGCGCTTCTCACATGCGTTCAAGCACGGGGATTCCCAAAATGCTGAGCCCGGACTTTAGAGCAAACATAAAAGCATGCACAAGGCCGAGGCGGCTGCGTTTTTGAATTTCCGTTTCAGCACCCGCCACCGAAGTGGTGCCGTAAAATCGATTGAACTCTTGGCAAAGTTCGTAGAGGGACGTGCACATAATGTGGGGTTTGCGTTCATGCAGCGCTCGGTCGAGGGCATCGGGAAATTTAAGCAACTGACGAATCAGCGCGCGCTCCGAATCCTTGGTAAATTCGGGAAGTCCGCTCAAAGGAACGTCACCCACTTTTGTAACGATGCTGCGGCAGCGCGCGTAGGAATACAGCAAGTAAGGTGCCGAATTTCCTTCCAAAGTAATGATTTTATTCCAGTCGAAAACAATGTCCTTTTGTCTGTCTTGCGAAAGCACCGCGTACTTCACACTTGCAACGCCCACAATTTCCGCCAAAGCGGCGTACTCTTCGCGCGGCAACTCTGTTCCCCGTTCCGCCGAAAGCAAACCCGCACGTTTCACCGCTTCGTCGAGCATCGCATCGAGACGAATTACATTTCCTTTTCGGCTGCTCATGCCACCACCAGCAAAATTCATGCGACCAAAAGAAATATGTTCGAGCTCCGTGTCCTTCGCATACTCCAAAGCTTTAGCCACAGTAAAATACTGTTCGAAGTGAAGAGATTGTGCGTGATCCACCACATACAACATCGTTTCAGGGTGCCATGTCTCAACCCGATACCGAACTTGAGCCACGTCACGCGTTAAATATAAAGTCGTCCCGTCGCTTTTTCGAATCAGAGCCGGCACCTTACCTTCACCCATCGGATAAATCAAAGCACCACCTTCTCCCTCCACAAAAAGTTTCTTTTGTATTCCATCAGCCAAGACTTCATCGGCCATTTTAAGATAAAAACTTTCACCCGTAATATGATCAAACTCCACGCCCAGCCGCACGAAGATTTTTTTCAAGTCCGCCAAGCTTTCTTGCACAATCCATTTCCAAAGCTCCAATCGGTCTGCATCTCCTTCTTCCAGCGATTTGAAAACTTTACGTGCTTCTTCAGTAAGTGAGGGATCAGCCTCGGCCTGCTCATGAAATTTAACATAAAGTCTGGTGAACTCATCGTTGGGATGCTTTTGGATTTCTTTTTGATCACCCCACTTTTCCATACCCACCATCAATTTCGCAAAGTTCATCCCCCAATCACCCAAATGGTTGATGCGAATGACCTCGTTTCCCAAAAAATCAAAAAGATTTGCCAGAACATCGCCAATGATGGTGGAAAGAATGTGATGAACTCCCATGTGTTTGGCGGCATTGGTGCTTGAGTACTCCACAATCACCGGCCTATCGTAATGCTGTCCCATTTCCACAGAAAAACCAGTTTCGAGTTGCTTCAAGGCCTCCACCAAAAACTCTTCGCTCAAACGCAAGTTGATGTAGCCGGGCGCGGCAAAATCCAAAGAGGCAACGCGGTAATCCTTTGGAAAGTTCTCAATGATTTTTTTCGCGATTTTTTCGGGGGCCGCGTCCAGTTTTTTGCTGAGCTTAAGCGCAATGGCACAAGCGTAATCGCCATGGTCGGGATTCTTAGGATTTTCCACCACAACCATGTCCAGCACTTCCGAGTGAGAGAGCTCAGGGAAGGCCACTACCACCGCCGTGGTGAACAAAACTTTCAGCTCTTGCGAGAAGATTTTCATAAGGAAAATGTAGCATGACTTGTACGGAGGAAGCAAAAGTGCTATTCTTCACTTTGTTTTAAAACCAAACATTTGGACCCGGACCTTGTCCTCGTCATTTTCCTCCTCCTCCTTTCCGCGCTTTCGTCGGCCAGTGAAACGGCTCTTATTTCATTGTCGCCAGCGCAAGTTCGTACCTTAGTGGAGGCGCACAAGCCCGGTGCAAACTATCTCGCCAAACTCAAACAACAGCATCACAAGACGCTCATTCTTATTTTAGTATGGAATAACTTCGTGAACATCGCCGCCTCGGCCCTCACCACCGTGTACATGACGGAACGTTTTCAATCGGCGGGAGTGGGGATTGCCACGGGGGTACTGACCTTTTTCATTTTGATTTTTGGAGAAATTTTACCCAAATCGCTCGCCACCGCTTACCCCAAAAGAATCGGTCAACTTGTAGCCGGTCCTTTGTATTACATCGGAGTCATTACCACTCCCATTATTTGGTTACTCGACCTCTTTGTAAACGGAGTACTAAGAATTTTCGGTGTTAAGCACCACATTCAAGTGACCGATGAAGAGCTCATCGCCATGGCTTCCATTGGTGCCGAAGAAGGCTCCATCGACGAGCAGGAACTCGAGCTCATTGAAAACGCTCTCGAATTCAATGATATTCCCGTGGAGGGCATCATGACTCCACGCATCCACATTGATGCGCTTCCGGAAACCTTCAAACTCGACGAAGCCGCCGAGTTCGTGGTTCATCACACGCACACCCGCATTCCCGTTTACCGCGAAACCATCGATCACATTGTGGGCATTCTCTCGCTCAAGGAGCTTCTGAAGCAGTTTCATCACTCGACGAAGTCGAGCTTACAAAAGCAAACCGAAGACATCGCGCTGCGCCAAATCAACCTTCTTACTCCCTTAAAAATACCCGCTTCCATGCCGGTTCGTGAGCTTTTCCATCAATTTAAAAAGCAGCGCATGCACATGGCCATAGTGCTGGATGAACATGGGGGAACGGCGGGCATTGTCACCATGGAAGATTTGCTTGAAGAGCTCGTCGGCGACATTGAAGACGAGCAAGACCTTGAAGAGGAGCACATCAAAACCCTCGGCGAAGGCGAGTATGAACTTTCCGGCCGCGTAGAACTGGATGAACTCGCTAAACTCATGGGCGTAAAATTCAAACATCCCGACTACAAAACCATCAGTTTCCTCATTATTGATGAACTCGGCTACCTCCCACGCGAAGGGCAAGGCATTGTCCTCTACGGTTGGGAATTCAAAATCTCCCAGATGTGGCGAAATACAATTTTGAAACTGCGGCTTAAGAAACTTTAGTGCACCCAAATCGGCGTGCCCACGGAAGTGAAACTGTACAGCGTCACCGCATCTTCCGGTAGAGAGCGCACACAACCGTGGCTCACTGGAATTCCAATATCGGAAAGAGCTTCTTTCCAAAACACGCCCCCGTCGTTCGCTAAATAGGGAAGGGCGTGAATGCCGTGGCCTTGCCATGTCCAGAGTTGGAAATAAGGCATGTAGAAGTGTGGCGCTTTTTGACCGATTCGAAGTTCCTGTTTAGTCAGCACTTTGTAATTTCCTGTGGGAGTGGGCGTATCGTAGCCTCCGCTTGAAATTTGTAGACTCCACACGCTGATTTCTCCAAAGCGGGCATACATCATTTGGTCGTCCAAGGTGATTTCCAAGTTGCGTTCAAGCTCTGCAAGCTGGGAAGCGGCAATGGACACTTCATCGACAAAAGAGATATCGCTCAGCATGTCTTCCGTAGGGCTGCCAATAGGTACATCAAAAGCAAAACTTTCTCCTATCCAAGCCACATTTTCCACAACCGGCTGGAAGTATTCGCGGTAAACGTCGTCCCCTTGAGGCGCCAAACTTTGGAACTGTACGTGGAAAGTTCCTTCTGAATCGCTGTACTTGTCGCTCATTTTAATGCGACTGGAGTTCAGCCATCCTGCAAGGGCATATTCGGGACTTCCCAGCACGCTCGTGCGGTCTTGTGATTTTTGTGTTCCCACATTCAGAACTGCCTTATCATAACATCCGCTATCGGCAGAAAATAAACGCGCCGTCCCCGTATTCTTAAAAGTAATATCGACTAAGAACACGCTGCCGGGCTGAATATCTTCCTGAACTTCCACTCCTTGGAGCTCCACACTGTAGGTGAGGTTCTCAGGAGCTTCGTACTGACAGTAAGACCATTCGCCATACTTTCCAATAAAAACATTTTCCTCCATGGCTAAGTTGACATCGGGATCGGGACTGTAGGCCTCCGGATCAATACGCATAACAGGTTCAAACTGAACACCGCTATGGGGCGTCAGCGTCTTGTTGAAAATAGACACTTGCACATGCTCATTGTTCAAAAACGAACTCACAACAGTGAGTAGAAAGGTTAATGAAGCGAAGAAAATAGTAGTAATGGGCCGCTTGATTCTGTGCATTTTATTTTTGTTTTCCGTCTAATTCGATCTAGAAATTATAGCAGAAAACCCACTTCGAGTCCACTGCATCTTGCTAAAAAATGGAAAATCCTCTAAAAAAGAATACTATACAATATAATGACACTTATAAAAAGAATGGATACTGTCCATGTCAGCATGCTCCTTTTTGGAGATTCTTTTGCCGACCTTGCGGTACCCGCTGCGGTAAACGGAGATGCGCAAGCTTGGAGAGTCTCGTTGGGGAAAAGAGTACATACTCTGCTCCAAAGTCAGATTGGGGATGAAATAAAACGAGCCGATATTAAAAAAATTCCGGAAGCTTTGGCTCCTCTTGAAGCTGAGTTCTCGCAACAAGTTGTTGCACGCGTATCGGACATCATCCAGGTGCAGTTGAGAGAGGCTTTACAACTTAATGGTAGACCGCGCTGCCCGCAAACGGCGGACGATTCTGCCGTTCAGAGTAACATGCATTCAACGGGAAACCATGCACAAAAATATTTAAGAGAAATGGCGAAACTTCAGTGTATCGGACATGAGGATGAAATTGAATTGGGGCGGCGCATACAGGGCAATGGCCCGGACGCAGAACTGGCGCAACAACAATTATTTCTTGCAAACCTTCGCTTGGTCGTCAGCATCGCCAAAAAATACACCTATCGCGGAATACCTTTGTTAGATCTCATTCAAGAGGGCAACATCGGCCTGATGAAAGCGGTGGAGAAATTCGACCATACGCGCGGTTTTAAATTCTCAACTTATGCATCGTGGTGGATCCGACAAGCCATTGTTCGTGGCATCGAGACCTGCGTCAGAACCATCAGGATTCCCATCTTTAAAATTGAAATTCTGAATAAAGTGAATACTTTCATTAGAGAATATGTCAATGAATTTTTTCGTGCGCCCACCATCGAGGAAATTGCGCTTGGTCTTGAAATTGATGCGACTAAGTTGGAAGCTCTGTTAAAGATTGCTAAAGAACCCGTGTCTTTGGATGCTCCAAAAGAAGGAGAGGAGGAAGATTGGAACACACTGTCACGTATTATTGAACATCAAAGCTCGCAGAATCCGGAGACAGAAATGCTTGTCGGTCAAGATAGAAAGCAGGTTGAAACTTTTCTGTTTCTTCTGAACCCTCGTGAAAGAGAGGTCATAGAACGGCGTTATGGAATCAACCGTCTCTCGGAAGAAACCTTGGAAGTCATTGGGAAAAGTTTTGGTATCACACGCGAAGGCATTCGTCAGATTGAGATAAAAGCCATGCGAAAAATCCGTGCCCACAGTCGTTCGGTTCATCATAAAGAAGAAGCATCGGAAGAAATAAATCCCATGGCTCCACAGTGGCATTGGGACATCGAAGGAGACGGTCATGCTCTCATAAAAAGGTATCGAGATCTGGGTTTGAGTGAACGAGAAACCTTAATCGCCTACATGGTCATGGGCTTCCGTCCGGGGAAAGTAACGGTTGTGCAACCCGTTCGAACTTTAAATTGTAAACCGAAGAGTTTTACAAAAAGGCTGAAAACGTACGGCTTTCCGGGTCTGGAAACCCGTACGTATAATGGAACGGTTACTGTACATTTTCAATTTCAAAACTATTTAAAATCCATAGAACTCGCCGCTCTCTTGAACGTTGAAGAACCGGTGGCCGTTACCGCCATAAGAAAAGTTGTAAAAACAATTAACGACCAAGCAACCTATTGAGCTCCGCCTTAAACTCTTCCACATCTTTAAACTGGCGATACACCGAAGCAAAGCGAATGTAGGAAACTTCATCAATGACTTTGAGGGCATGCATCACGTCGCGGCCAATAATTTCGCCGGGAACTTCTTTTCCGCTGGCGCTCCACACCTCCTCGAGTCTATCGAGCATTGTTGAAATTTGCTCTTGGGTTACGGGCCGTTTCTCACAGGCCTTCCAAATACCGCGCTCCACTTTACTGCGATCGTAACCCTCGCGAGATCCATCTTTTTTCACCACTAAAAAATTCGCCGTTTCCACTTTTTCAAAAGTGGTGAAGCGATGGGTGCAGTCTTCGCATTCACGACGACGCCGTATCGATCGGCCTTCATTGGCCTCACGGGAATCAACCACGGAGGTGCTTTTATATTTGCATTTAGGGCAAATCATACATAGAGTTTAGCCATGTTCGAAGCGTTTACACAAGACGACTGGATTCGGCTTGGCGTCATGGTGCTCTTAGCCGGCCTTCCCGCCATCATTTGGTCCATACTTATTTTTCGCGGACGTAAAACCTCGCGCTGGACTTTGCTGCTCGCATTTTTTCTGGGCACCCTCACGGTAGTGCCGCTCATTTTGATTTACGATTACCTCTGGGTGAAGTTCCCCATTCTCGATCTTAACCGTGCCATTACGGAAAACATTATAGAAGCCTCTCTCGCCGGCATGGCCGCCTTAATCCTCGCGGTCATTTTAGAAGAAATCGTAAAAAGTGGAGTGGTGCGTTTTATTGGACGAACAAAAATTGGCATTCAAACGATTAATGATGCTGTGAAATACGCCATATTGGCGGGACTTGGCTTTGCTTTCACCGAAAACATTTTTTATTTCTGGGGAGCCTGGACCAGTGCCGGACTCGCCGGACTTTTACCGCTGCTCATTTTCCGCTCTCTTTTCACGGTGTGCATGCACATGGTGGCCTCCGGAATTTTCGGCTACTTCTACGGTGTGGCAAAATTCTCCCGTCCCATCATGGAAACACGACTTTTCGAAGGGCAAGGCTCCAAATTCGTTCAGCTTTTCTCTAAAATCTTAGGCACGAATGAAGCCAACGCCTTCGCCGAGATCACAATGATCAAAGGCCTTCTCGCCGCCATTGTGGTGCACGCGAGTTTCAATTCACTTATGGAATACGAACAGTTTTTCCCCGGCGTTGGGATTGTGATTCTTGGATTTTTATACCTGCTTTATCTCCTTGCTCACAAAGCGGGAGCCATTGCGTTTTCCGCCACCGGCCAGCAGGCCACCATGGCCAAAAGAGACGTGGATGTGGTTTTGGAGCTGCTGGGAATGTGGGCGCGTGAAGGGCGTCACAAAGATGTCATCGATATTTGCCAACGCTTGCTCCTCCGCGATCCCGACAACAAAGTCGTTCAGCTTTTTCAAGCCAAGGCCATGGACAACGAAAAACTTGCTCGCCTCGAAAAGGCTTTCACCTCCTTGTTTCAATCGGAAGGGCAAAAAGAAGATGATCCCAGCCTTCGCAATCTCGTCAAACAAAAAGTACTTGTCGAAATGCTCAAAGAGAAGCAAGCCGCGCCTTCCGCTCAGGCCGTTCAAAATCTTCCTATTGGGCGAAGCCCAACCAGTCCCGAAGGGCCAACCATCCCAAAAATCCCTAAGATTCCTGGAGTTCCTTCTCCGCAAAACGGTCCGTCATCCCCGCCAGATAATCCCTGATTTGGGTCGGCTCCATTCCTTCCGCTCGTTTTTTCTCAAACAATTTTCTCAAGATTTCCTGCCCGTGGCTTGAGTGAGCCACCACTTCAGGATGGAAGTACAGGCGCGTCGTTAAGAAATCCTTCAGCTCGTGGTTCGCCGACGCCATCTCACCGGAAAAACCAACCAGTTGATCCGGGCACGAGTACACATCCTCAAGGTGGCGAATGTGCCTCTCTTCAATGCGGCGACTCGCTTCCTCGGCGATGTCCCAAATCATGAGGCTAATCATTTTGCTCACCATGCGGGCGATGCGAATTTTCTCATCGTCAATTTTTCCGTCCGCTTTTTCACAAGCTTCTTTCGCCCAGCCCCAAAGGGCTAAACCACCGAGGTCTTTCTCGGAAAAGAAGCCACTGCGTAGACCATCATCGGTGTCGTGATTTTGGTAAGCAATCTCATCACCAAGGTTCACAATTTGTGCTTCGAGCGAGGGACGAATGGCTTCCACTCCGCGAGGGTTATCCCACGAAGTTTGGTGTTTCATGAGCCCTTCAACCACTTCAATGCTGAGATTCAGTCCCGGAAAACTCGGGTACACTTCCTCCAGTTCTTCCACAACGCGCCGACTTTGCTCGTTGTGCTCGAAACTGAGTCCGTAAGGTTTGAGGCATTCGTTGAGAGCAAACTCTCCGGCGTGACCGAAGGGGGTGTGTCCGAGGTCGTGGGCCAGGGCAATACTCTCGGCTAAGTCCTCATTGAGGCCCAGAGTTCGCGCAAGGTCCCGCGAAACTTGCGCCACTTCCAAACTGTGCGAAAGCCTGTTGCGGTAATGGTCGCCATAGTGGGGGACAAAGACCTGCGTTTTTTCCTGAAGCCTGCGAAAGGCCTTACAGTGAATAATCCGATCCCGATCTTTTTGGAAGGGCAGTCTTTGTGCATCCATAGGCTCTTTATGCTTCCGCCCTCGGCTTCGCGAACTGAGCACGGCGTAGGCTTGAAGTACATTCGCTTCGTTTTTAGCAAGTTGTTGGGTTGTGTACATCATGCGCGAATTATAGGCTCTTTACGGAAATCTTGCACCAAACGGTCGACACTGAACTTGGGATGCGCCTGATCCGCCTTGTCTAAAATCCGCCATTTTGCTGGTGGATCTTCCTCGTTTTCCACCAGGCCACTGTGCACCAGCCGTTCATGGATTTTGCAAAGCGGAACAATACCACTGGGATCATGACTGTTTTCCAGCGAATATCGTTTGGTATGGTGAAGCGAAGTTGAAGGCCGGTCACAAGTGGGGAAGCCGCAGTAGCCTTTATAGATGGCCTCCAAGACGCGCCTTACTAAAGCCGGCATAGGCCGACCACTTGCCGATTCCGCCCGTCGCGCCGCACACTCGGGACACACTTGAATGACCACTTGGGCCTCTTGACTCGCGCCTCCAGCCATAAGAATTTGCATGACTTCATTGTAGGTGAGGGTGATGCCCTTTTCCTTTTCGAGTTTGTATTTGAGCAGTCTCAGCTGCTTTTCGATTTCAGGGGAAGCGGGGAAGGAAAAAGTGCCCCATTGCTCCAATCGAAAATTGTTTTCTTCCCTACCCACGTGAGTAAGGAGCTCACCATTCTCATTTTTTGTCAACTGCCTCCTTTTTATCTCAACAAAAGCCTCCAACGCATGCACAGACATCTCTTCCACCCTCTCCGCCCATTCTTTATCAGTCTCGGCCGTCGCAATAAACGCTACCTTCTCAATTTTGGACCACCCCTGCGAGCCACTCAAAAGCTGCTCTCTCAATAGTGGCTTGTCCTCCAATTTTTCCGCCAGATGCAAAACCTTGTCCACACTGGCGCTGCTCATGCCCGCCATTTTGAAAGCGAATTCATAAATGGATCCAAAACCACGCCGCCGATGCAGTTCCCTCCGCAAAACCTCGGGAAGCAAACCGGCAAACCTCCGCTTCCAAACTCGTGCATTCAGGCCATATTCTTGGCACTTTGCATACAAATCTTTGTCCGAAAGAGTTTCTAGATTTCCCATTGTTTTAAGGTTAGAGTTCGCTCATTATAGCACGAAAGGTGAGGCCATGCACACCGATTGACTAGACAAGACTTTTTTTTCATGTATTATCCCAACCCAACTCAAAACGAATGGAAGAAGATTTCACCACTGCTGACGAAGCACCACCACCCACGCGATCTTTCTTTGAACGCTTTATTCCGGGCCAAAATTTCGGTGAGTTTAACAGAGTATTGTTTGAAATGCTGGTTATACGGCCGGCATATGAACGGCTTTTACAAGAAATGAGAGTTCGTGAAGCTGAGCTCAATGAACAGTGTAAGGGGAGAGAGAAAGACCGTCCTCTCTGCGTGCGAGGCGGACTATAGCTCAGCCCTACTTATGAAACTTCTCATGCACCTCTCTTAGCCGCTCGTTCGTCGAGTGCGTGTAAATCTGCGTGGTGGTTATACTGGCGTGCCCCAGCATTTCCTGAACGCTGCGAATGTCCGCACCGTTATGCAAAAGATCCGTCGCAAAGGAGTGACGAAGTACATGAGGCGTGACCCGTTTCCCTATACCGGCCAAACGCGCTGCCTGCCGCACCATCGCTTCCACGCTATAAGCCGTCAGACGTCGCCTTTCACCACTCGGCGAAGCCGAGATGTCCCCTCCCGCATCTTCTCGATTCCGCCCAAAACTAATAAACAGCGGCTCCCAATTATCCGCTCGCTCGCTCACATACAAACGAATCCACTTAACACAGCGTTCCGACAAAAACACAATCCGCGGTTTACGCCCCTTTCCACGCACCGTAAATTCTCGCCTCTCCAAATCCACCTGGCTGCGATTCAGTCCCACCAGCTCGGAAACACGCAGACCTGTGGAATACAAAGTTTCCAACATCGCCCGATCACGCCCCCCGCCCCGTCGCGACAAATCAATCACCTCAAACAAACGCTCCATTTCATCACGCGTCAAAAAATCCACAATACGCTCGGGAATTTTCTTAAGATCGATTTTTTCGGGCGCCAAGGTGGGCACATCCTGCCGAACCAAATATTTTAAAAACGCTCGCAAGGCGATGAGATGATAGTTTTGAGTTTTCACGCCCAAACCGTTGCTGCGCTCATTCACATAACGATTCAAGAACATTTGGTAACCATGCACGTCATCCAGCGTTAAGGCCGAGGGATCGCCCTTCGCATAGTAAGAAGCAAAACGCTGCAAATAATGATGATAATTTTCAATGGTTTTCCGCGACTTATTTTTCCCGATTTCAAGATGCTCGAGAAAGCGAGTGATCCAGTGCTGCAAAGGGGTGATTTCAGGCATTTTACTGGAGTAATTCATATAAAAATTGAGCCGCCTCTCGACGGGTCAAAAGGTCCTCAGGAAAGAAAAACAAATTGGTCACCAGGCCTTTCGACGTAGCATAAGCGGCCGCAGTCGCGTACCAATCTTCTTCCTCCACATCTAAAAATTCTTCCTCATAATAGTAGCGACCGGTGTCCAGTCGACTGAGCATGGTGAAAAACTCCGCCCGATTGATGCCATGCCCCGGCAGGAAACTTCCATCCTCATGCCCCTCTATCATTCCAACTTCGTAGCCGGTGCTTAAATATTTCACGTACCAGGCGTCCGAGGGAACATCCGAAAAGGGAAGAGGCAAACCCACAAACAAAGTTTTTTTAAAAGTCTTCAGCAATATTTTCACCATTTCCGCCCGATTCAGTGTGGCGTCGGGGTACAGCATGCCATCGCTTCCAACAAAAATGTTCTTTTCTTTAAGATACTGAAAGGCTCGAAGGTCCGGGTCGGTATTGGGCAGATCGAGGAACAATTGTTCAGAGAGAACAATGTCCCAAACACGGCCGGAATCGGTGAGGCTGAACGAAGCTTCAAGATTATCAACATAGCCCAGCATGCTTTCAAAAAGGCTGTCGTCGGGGAAGTCCCCGAGGGAAAGGGGGCGAGCGGAGCGAGCCTGTGAAACACTGCAACTTCCCACTTCTGTACCATTTAAATCCACTCCAAATCCACCCACACCAAAATGCAAAGCCACGGTATTCCATTCGTAAGGAATTAAAGCCGCGCTACTTTCAAGACGATACCAGCCGGACTGCTCTGTGCAATCCGCATCAAAGTTGGGGGCGTAAATTCCGGCAAACAAACGACCGTCCTCATTCACATACAAATACAAATCTCCTTCTTCGGCCGCAGAAGTTCCGGCCGAATCCAGAAGAGTGCCCGTTGCCCCTTCCGGCTCACTAATGTAAACCTCCATTGCAATCGTTCCATGGCTCGGCAAGTCATAAGTGTCATCAAGATTCAAAGCATACGACTCCGTATTAAGACTGTAGTCGGCATCGGTGGGTGGGAACAAAACGCCAAGCATCACCTTCATGCTATCCACACTGGCCTTTAAAACACTTTCCACCTTGCTTGTTTTCGTTGCGACTGCGGCATAGGTTTTTAAATTCTCTTCATCGAAAATCCCATCTTCACGAAAAAGGCTGGCTTGAAAGAGTAAATTTCCATTTCGATGAAGCGCGTGAAAGGAAAGATACTCCGCATCAACGGTTCCAAAACTGTCCACATTGTTCCCTCCTTCACTTTGATAAAAAAGATCATGGCTCTCTTGGGAGATGATATTCGTAGCGGAACCGGTCAAACGTTCCAGCTCCGCCGTCGCCGCACTTTGAGAATCATAAGCGAAAACCAAAAGTTGCAAACGAGGGAGCTCATCGGTGAGCCAAGGATCCTCTGAAAGGT
Source organism: uncultured Candidatus Peribacteria bacterium (assembly GCA_964359495.1). Classification (GTDB taxonomy): domain Bacteria; phylum Patescibacteriota; class Gracilibacteria; order UBA1369; family 2-02-FULL-48-14; genus 2-02-FULL-48-14. Next base: position 6,230 of record CAYHTG010000016.1, on the reverse strand, counting down.
AGGCTTCGTAGAGCGCAGAAATTCCTCCACTCACAGACCCTTTTGATTCCAAATAAAACTCGCTATATCCCTCAAGCAATCCAAAGGCGCTGCCACTGGGGACCAAAATTCCCGCAGCCGCTTGCAGCTCGGAAGCAGTTACCCCTTCCACGGCCTGAGCCACAGGCACGAGCATACTCATCAGAAGAAAAACAAAACCAATTGCTGCTTTTGAAAATCTCATAGAATGATTATACTACAAGCGCCACACCATTATGATCGAATTTCGAAACGCTACCAAAAAATATGGAGAACGACTGGTCTTGGACAGCGTAAATTTTAAGATTCAAGGAGGCGATTGGGTTTGGCTCACGGGAAATTCCGGAGCGGGGAAAACCACTCTTGTTCACGCCCTTATCGGAGCCGTCACCCTCACGTATGGAGAAATTTTTGTAGATGGCTATAACGTGACAAAATTCAACCGTCTCGCTTTGCAGGAGTACCGTCGCAAGCTGGGAATTGTGTTTCAAGACTACAAACTTCTCTCGAAAAAAACGGCTTATGAAAATGTTTCCTTCGCGATGGAAGTGTGCGGCTACACGGAAAAACAAATTGCCGATCGCGTGCCTGAAGTCCTTGAAAAAGTAGGGCTCAGCGCGGCTCGTCACCACTTCCCGCACCAACTTTCCGGAGGCGAAAAGCAGCGCGTCGCCATCGCCCGCGCCCTCATTCACGAGCCGCGCCTCATCATCGCCGATGAACCCACCGGCAACCTCGACCCCGAAACCGCCCTCGGCATTCTGAATCTTTTCCACAAACTCCACGTCGAAGGCGCCACCGTCATCTTCGCCACCCACAACACCGCTCTCCTCGAACGCATTCGCAAACGCCGCATCAGCATTGAAGACGGACGAGTTGTGGAAAGTTAGATTCACAGCCTTTTCATACTTTACAAAAGCCTCTGCTCTCCCTTATATTGCAGATGATGGCTTCCCTTACTAATACACTAGACTTCGCCGCCATGTCGGACGAGGAAATTTTGCGCGTGCTGAGTGAGAACAAAATTGGCCTTTCTCTCGATGAAGCAAAAAAACTACCACAAATTCTCGGCCGCTATCCCACTCTCACCGAAGCCATAATTTGGGGCATTCAAGGCAGTGAACATTGCAGCTATCGTTCCAGCAAAAAACACCTCCGCACACTTCCCGTCGAAGCTCCCAACGTCATGCTGGGCGTGGGTGAAGATGCGGGCATTGTCAACTTCGCCATCGATAAAGAAGGCCGCCAATACGGGGTGATTATGGGACACGAATCGCACAACCACCCTTCGCAAGTGGTGCCCTACGAAGGAGCCGCTACCGGCATTGGAGGTATGGTGCGAGATATTGTTGTGATGGGAGGACGCGCCGTGGCTGTGGCTGACCCCCTTCGTTTTGGCCAAATCGATCGAACCCTCTCACATCAAATCGCTTCCGGGGTCATCGCCGGCATTGCCGGTTACGGAAACCCCCTCGGCGTGCCCACCATCGCCGGAGACACCTACTTCGACGAATCTTTCAACGACAACTGCCTCGTTAACGTGGTTTGCCTCGGAGCCGTGCGAGAAGATGAAATCATCCATTCCTTTGTACCTCCCACGGCACAAGGTTGGGATATAATAATTGTCGGAAAACCCACCGACCAATCGGGTATGGGAGGCGCCGCCTTTGCCTCGCTGCAGCTCAAAGAAGAAGATAAAGAAACCAATAAAGGCGCGGTACAGGAACCCAATCCCTTTTTGGAACGCCATCTTTTCGAGGCCACTTATACTCTTTTTCGTAAACTGCGTGACGGGGGCAATTTGGATAAAGTCAGCTTTAAAGATATGGGTGCGGGCGGAAACGTTTGCGCCACCGTGGAGCAAGTGGAACGCGCGGGCTTGGGAGCCGAAATCGATCTTTCCAAAGTTCATACCAGTGTTCCCAATCTTCCGCCGCACGTCATTGCTTGCGCCGAAACTCAAGAACGCCTCTGCTGGATTTGTGACCCTTCGCTCACCGAGCAAATCCTTAATCATTATAATAAAGAATGGGATCTCCCCAAGGTTTCCATGGGCGCGCGCGCGAGCCGCGTCGGAAAGGTGACCAAGGGGAATTACGTCGTGCGTTTTGGCGACGAAATTTTGGTGGATGCTCCGGCCTCCGCGGTGACCGAAGGGGTGCAAACTACTCGAGCCTATTTTGAGCCTAGGCGAGAGCTTTCCGAGCCCTCCCTCCCCGTCCCCTCGAAACCCGAACTCGAATCCATCTTCTTAAAAATTCTCGCCAGTGAAAATATTGCCAGTCGGTTGCCGATTTTTGAAAACTACGACAAAGTCGTGCAAGGTCAAACGGTCTTTGAGCCCGGCATTGCGGACGCGGGACTCCTTGCCCCTTTTCGCAATCGTGAAGAAGCCCCTGAAATCCATAAAGTGGGAGCCGCCCTTTCAGTGGACTCAAATCCTCGCTATGGAAAAATCTCGCCTTATTGGGGAGCCGTGAATGCCGTCATTGAAGGCATGCGAAATGTTGCCGCCGTGGGAGCCACGCCTTGGGCTGTTACCGACTGTCTCAACTTTGGAAACCCGGAAAAGCCGGAGCAAATGTGGGAACTCGTGGAAAGCATTCGTGGGATTAAAGAGGCGCTCGAAGGCGTGGGTCATCTCGATTACACGGGTGTGCCCTTGCCTGTGATTTCGGGAAATGTCTCTCTCTACAACGAATCTAAGAACGGCAGCGTGGCTCCGTCTCCGATAATAGGAACCCTCGGCCGCATCCAAAACACCGATGACGCCATCACCATGCAGCTCAAAATGTCCGGCTCTAAACTCTACTTGATTGGCGAACGGAAAGACGAGCTGGGAGGAAGTGAATACTATCGTCAACTCGACCACTTGGGGGCGAACCTACCCAAGCCCGATTTCAAAACCGTAAAAAAAGAGCTCAAAGCACTCCTCGATGCGATTAAAGACAATTTTGTGCTTTCCGCGCACGACATTTCCGATGGAGGTCTCGCCGTTTGTCTCGCCGAAATGATGGCGGGAGGACGTGGGGAAGGAGAGTTTGGCATCAGCGTGGACATTCGCGGCGTCGGCACTCTCACCATCGACCGAAAACTCTTTTCTGAAACCGGCGGTTTTGTACTCGAAATTCACCCCGACGATGAAGCCGCATTTCTCGCAATTTTTAAAGGTTTTGGTCTGGATCCCATTTTCATTGGCGACACCATAGCCGAACAAACATTTGCCCTTTTCGAAAATGCCGAGCCCATCCTTGTTTTACCCAAAGCCCAAGTCGTCGAAACTTGGCTGAACGGACTTACTAACAAACTTAAATCATGAAAAAACTATCCCTCATTTTACTGGCCATTTTCCTTACCGGCTGCGCCACCGCTTCCAAAGAAACAGCCGGTGCCTGCGATGCACCGGATTCCACCTATCCTCAACTCACTTATGACACATGGAACAATTTGAATTACGCGCTCCCCTGGTGTTGGGTCGCAACGGAAGTGATGGATAAAACGGGCTACTCCACACTGCTCCGTCTCGACCAAGGGGAAGGAGAGCTTAGCTTGGAAATCACCGTGACTGAAAATCAAGGCGACCCCGGCGTTGCCTGGGGGCCCGCTGAAAACTTATACGGAGAATATTATTATTATGATTTTTTGATTGATGAAAATACCAAGGAATTCATGCGCTTTGAAAACGGCACTAAGATCAGCGTGATCACCAAAAATCCAATCCCGGAAGACCCGGGACTGCAGCAAAATCTTTACGATATTTTAAGCTCCCTGTCACTATGACAAAAGTCGCTGTCCTCCAATTTCCGGGAATCAACTCCGAGTACGAAACCCTTCGTGCGCTGTGGGATGCCGGCATTGAAGCAGAATTTTTCCGCTGGAATCAGCCGTCCGAAGGACTTAATCAATACGACGGTTACGTCATACCCGGAGGATTTTCTTACGAAGACCGCGGGCGCAGCGGACTCATTGCATCCATGGATCCCATCATGCAAGAAATCTGCCGCCAAGCCGATTCAGGGAAACCCGTGCTCGGCATCTGCAATGGCGCACAAATCCTCGTCGAATCCGGCCTCATCCCGGGCGGACAAAATCATGAACTCCTCATGTGCATTGCGCGCAACAAGCGCGTGAAAAATGGAGAACTCATCGGCACCGGATTTTACAATGAAAACATCTATGTTAGATGTGAAGCCCCGGGCCGCTGTGCCTTTACCCTCGACTACCAAGGCGACGAAGTGGAACTGGTCCCCGTGGCTCATGGCGAAGGCCGCTTCACCACCACCGTCCCCGGCCTGCTCGAAAAACTTCAAGAAAACAAACAAATAGTTTTTCGCTACTGTACAAAGGAAGGTCAAATCGATTCGAACTTTCCCACGAATCCCAACGGGGCCCTGGACAACGCTGCCGCCATTTGTAATTCGCGCGGAAACGTCATGGCCATCATGCCTCATCCCGAGCGAGCGCCCACGGCACCTATGCCAAAAATTTTCATATCCATGCGTAAAGTGATGGAAGCGCGGCAAGCGGATCCCAACTTCGAGCTCAAATCCAAGATGCCGCCCCTCACCTTTACCGAGCCCAAAATCACCCTCAAAACCTACTCTCACAAACCCGGCACAGTCGAACTTTACGTCCAACTCAAAATCACCGACAACGAAGCTCAAACTCTGGAAAACGCTCTCCACCAGCACGGCTTCGACGTGAAGCTTCGCAAGTGGACGCACTACGAAATCGAGCATGCCCACGGGCTCGATCAAAAAGCTCTCGCCGACGAACTCATCGCTTCCGGCGAGCTGCTCAATCTTAATAAAGAAAGTGTTGCAGTGGTGCTCGACGGTCAATCTTTTCCAAAAAACCCCGCCGCCCACTATTTCCTTGTCTGCGATTTTGAGGATAGCTCCGGCGCCAGTAAAACCGCCAAACTTAGACACAAAATCAAGCAAGGATGCTTTTGGGAAGTATCCGGCAAAGCGGACCTCGAAAAACTCCTTGCCACTAACATTTTCGCCAACCCTCACGCGCAAATACTTTGGAAAGTCTGATTAAACGTTGTAATAATCATCTTCGGCTGTTTCTCCGGAAAGCCAGCGAAGAGTATCCATGATACATCCGCCAATTTCCGCCGCGGTACCTTCAACCGCTCCGCTGACTGTTCGATCAATTTCTTCTCCAATCATATTTCCTATAGGATCACAAACATCCCTGCGCAGGCCTTCACCTACACAGCCAGCCAATTTGGCCAGTCCGGTTACCTCGAATCCATCAGGATCATTCATAATTTCGATTTATTCATTAATTGCTATTTTAGTACAGTTTTCGTTTAAAGCAAGCTTTTAGCTTAGACAAGCCATTGAAAACACCTTCACCCGACTCATAAAATAAATATAAAAGAGGGCAAGGGATTCAGGAAAATTTCAGGAATAATTCAGGACTTTCACCAAAAAAACGTTTATATGTAAAGGTGCTTTTTGCAAAAAGTCCTTGACGGTGAGAACTCGCTCACCTATGCTCAGGTCAGCTTTCTACTATTTAACCCAACACATTATGGCGGAAGCAACATTGCACGAAGTGCAACCTACAAAGAAGTCGTCGCGGAGCGACTCAACGGGACTCACTGGAAGTGAGCCTACAAAAAATCGTCGCGTCAGCGACATCTCTGCTGCGGGAGACAGCCGAAAAAAAGCTCTTGAACTGGCCCTCTCTCAAATTGAGAAAAACTTTGGAACGGGCTCCATTATGAAACTCGGCGAATCCAAACACATGGATGTCGAAATGGTTCCCACCGGTTCCCTTTCCCTTGATCTCGCTCTGGGTGGCGGAATCCCAAAAGGTCGCGTGATTGAAATTTACGGTCCCGAAAGTTCCGGAAAAACCACACTCACGCTTCACATGATCTCTGAAATCCAAAAGCGTGGAGGTCAGGCTGCCTTTGTGGATGCCGAACATGCTCTCGATCCGGCTTACGCCAAACGCATCGGTGTCGACATAGATAACCTTCTTCTTTCTCAACCTGACAACGGAGAACAAGCGCTCGAAATCACGGAAATGCTCATTCGCTCCAATGCCGTAGACATCATTGTCATCGATTCCGTAGCAGCCCTCACTCCACGAGCCGAAATTGAAGGAGAGATGGGAGACGCTCAAATGGGACTTCAAGCCAGGCTTATGAGCCAAGCATTGCGCAAGCTCACCGCTGTCATCAGTAAATCCAA
>CAYHTG010000015.1:11306-19567 GCA_964359495.1 uncultured Candidatus Peribacteria bacterium | reverse complement strand
GTTGAATCTCTAATAGTTGAATCTCTAATACAAGATGGGCGAGTTCCCGTGCATTTCGGCATTTTGAATGTAGGTAATAAAGCTCCAGAAATGTCATTTTGGATACCACCACAAGGCACACAAAAAGGAGATACCATCGAGGGATCCCCAACGATGGGTTTTCGTTTTGAATCACCGGAAGGACAAGATAGAGGATTTGCCAAAATGCACGTGGTGCCTATGAATGTTGGTGAACAAATTAGAGATAAAGTAAGGACAGCTTTAAGGGGAATCGAAAGGTAAAAAATTAGCAAAATTTCCGTCTGCCTACGGCGATTGTTCCGCCACAGCGCACAACAACGGCAGAAGCGTTGTGATCGTCGCCTTGCAGTTGATAAAGGTTGGGTTTTACTGCACAATGTTTTCCGAAACGCTTAACCCTCTGCCCATGAAATCCAAACCTTCCATAATCGAATGGATTCTTCGCATCGGCATTTTCGGGTCCTTTCTGGGACATGGAGTTTTTGCTTTGGAAGTGAAAGAAAGTTGGATTCCCTACCTCACTGTTGTCGGCTTCTCGGAAAGCACCGCCGAAATAGTATTGCCTCTCATTGGCACTCTCGATCTTATGGTCGCTGCCTTCGCCTTGCTGCTCCCCCTTCGAATTGTGCTCATTTGGGCAAGTCTTTGGGGCTTTGCAACCGCACTCATACGTCCCATGGCCGGCGATCCTATTTGGGATTTTGTGGAACGCTCGGCAAACTGGGCGGCTCCACTAGCGCTTTTGGCACTTCAGGGTTTTCCTAAAAATTTGAGAGATCTTTTCAACGTCCGCTAGGACTTGTTTATAAGGCATTTTCCACTACAATACTTGAGCATGGAGTTGCTTCGCATCTCTTTTTAATTCGCTCGCTTCGCTCGCGCTATGAACGCCTTTCAAAAACGATCCCTTTACGAACCAAAACACTCTTTAAAAGGCTCGCATTCACCGAGTAAACACTGGTTTAAAAGTCACATCTTTCTGAGTATTGTGGCCTTGGTACTGGGAATTCTCACGCTTCGCGGAGTGGTGGGTGCTTTCCAAACAGGCAATCCCTTTTCAGTGAAGCAGATTTTTTTCTCGGCGGTGGGCAGTAGCGTGAAAATGGACGCCTACGAGCATACAAACATCCTGCTGATTGGTGTGGGCGGCGAAGGACACGACGGCGCAAATCTCACGGATACAATGATTGTGGCTTCCCTTAATCATGCGGACAATTTGGTCTCGATGATTTCCATTCCGCGCGATCTTTATGTGGAGAATGAAAAGGTGGGTTGGGGGACAAGACTCAACAGCATTTACGAATACGTTTTAGATTCTTCGGGAGACCCGGACGTGGCCATGAAGGAACTTGAAACGGAAATTGAAAAGATTCTGGACGTGGACATCCATTACTATGCAAAAATCGATTTCCAAGGTTTTGAAGAAGTGGTCGATGCCCTGGGAGGCATCACGATAGAGGTGGGAGAAACCATCATCGACGACGCCTACCCTGCGCAGGCAGGTTCAGACTATTTATTTGATCCCTTTTACTTAGAGGCCGGCATACAAGAACTGGATGGTGAAACAACCCTCAAATACGTGCGCAGTCGTCACAACAGTTCGGACTTTGATCGAGCGGCCAAACAGCAGCAAGTTCTGGAAGCTTTAAAAGATAAAGCTCTCAGCATGGGCGTCCTGGCCAATCCCGGCAAAATTAAGGATGTTTACTGGGCGATTTCACGAAATTTTGAATCGGACATGAGTCTTGCCGAAATGGTGAGCTTGGTGGGCTTTGCCGAGAAACTCACGGGAGACAGCGTGCTCTCTGCGGTGCTCAACGAAGAAGCAAATAAAATGGGCGGCTTCCTTTACACTCCTCCACGTGAAGAAGGTGACCCCTATGTGCTGGTTCCATACGCGGAAAGTTTTGTGGAACTCCAACTTTTTGCTCAACTTTTTTTCTATCATCCCGAAATTTACGCCGACGGTGTGGCCATTCAAATTCTCAATGGGACAAAAGCCGAAAGCATTGCCGGTCTGACAAAAATGTACCTTGTTCGCTACGGTTTCAATGTGGTGGACTATGGAAATGCCGTCAATACAAAGGTTGAAGATACTCGTATCATTCCTCTTAAAAATGGCATCAACGATGAAGAAGTGAATCGAAGTATGCAAATCCTCCCGTCACTCACTTACGGAGAAATCGTGGAAGAAGTTCCCGCCGAATATGCACCGGACATTTGGCCCACGGACGCCGAAATTATTATTGAACTCGGGGAAGATTTTGTAGAGTTTTATGACGACAATAAGGAGCTCTTCTATCTTGGTGTGTATTGAAGTAAACTAAACCTATGTTTCAAAGTCTGCTTTCTTTACTCCTCGCCAGCTCACTGAGTTTCGCTTCGTTTGGCGGAGAAAGTGCGGAACCGATTTTTGATGATAAGACCTTGCTTTCCGTTTCGAAAATTCCCATGCAAAACGAGGAGTTTGTACAGCCGGGCAATATGAGTGGCGATTCAATTTTAGCCATTGATTTAAATTCACAAAGCACGCTCTATGAAAAAAACTCTCAGGCGCGTGTACCGATTGCAAGCCTCACCAAACTCATGACAGCCTACCTTATTTTAGAAGAGAGCGATCCCAACGCCGTAGTGCTTGTGAGTAACAACGCCGCAAATGCCAGCGGCTCCCGAATGGAACTTTACAGCGGTGAAGAAATTTTAGTGAAAAATTTACTGTATGGTCTTTTGATTGAGTCGGGCAACGACGCAGCCCTGGCCTTGGCTGAATTCAATGCGGGCAGTGAATCCGCCTTCATTCAGAAAATGAACAAGGCCGCAGAGCATCTCGGCATGGGAAATACCCACTTCGCAAACACCACCGGGCTGGATGCCACTGGCGCCTACTCCACCGCTCATGACCTTGCCATTTTAAGCACCCACCTTTTGCAAGATGAAAGCATTCGTGAAATTGTTAAGAATAGTAAAACCACGGTGAGCAGCCAAAATGGAACTCAGCACGAACTTCTCAACACAAACATTTTGATAGGCCAGCTGGGAATTAAAGGTCTAAAAACCGGGAAAACACCCGTTGCAGGGGAATGTTTAATTGCCCTCGCCGACGGTCCGGAGGGACATGAAGTGCTGAGCATTGTCCTCGGCAGTGAGAATCGTTTTGCAGACACCAAAGTTCTACTCGATTGGATTTATCGCGCTTACATTTGGTAGATATGTTTCCCATCACAGAAACCGTCAGACATCTCATTCTCATTGTTGGCTCCGGCATCTTGGCCTTTGGTATTGCCTTTATATTGGCACAACCTTTCATCAATTGGCTGACAAAATGGAAGTTGGGAAAAAATATTCGAACGATAACCAGTGACGGGAAAAACGCGGAACTTTACCACGCCCTTCACTGCAAAAAAGAAGGAATCCCCACCATGGGGGGCGTGCTTATTTGGGGAACCACCCTCGCCGTCATTCTGCTTTCTCGCGTGTTCTCTTACTTTGGATTTTTTGAACATTCCCTGCTCAGTCGTAAAGAAACTTACCTCCCAATTTTCACCTTGGCCACAGTCGCCATACTGGGCCTTGTGGATGATTTTTTTAACATTAAAAAAGTGGGGGGAAGTAAAGGACTCAGTGTGAAACCAAAATTTTTATGGCTCACTTTATTTGCGGTCTTAGGCGCACTTTGGTTTTTCTTAAAACTCGACTTCAGCGAAATTCATATCCCCGGAATTGGCGATTTTGATGTGGGCCTTTGGTACATTCCTATTTTTGTTTTCATCATTGTGGGAAGTGCCAACGCGGTGAACATTACCGATGGACTCGACGGCCTTGCGGGCGGCCTCACAATCATTGCCTTTGGAACTTACTCCGGTCTTGCCTACGCTCACGGCCTCCTGATTTTGTCCGCTTTTTGTGCAGTAATAGCCGGGGCCAGCCTTGCTTTTTTGTGGTTCAACATTCCCCCGGCCCGTTTCATTATGGGAGACACCGGAGCTCTTTCACTGGGGGCGACTTTAGGAGTAATAGCCATGCTCACCAACACCGTGTTAGTGCTGCCCTTCATTGCCGGTATTTTTGTAATTGAAACCCTTTCCGTGATTATTCAGCTCAGCTCCAAAAAACTATTTGGCAAAAAAGTCTTTCATATTGCTCCCCTCCACCACCATTACGAACACCTCGGTTGGCCAGAATCCCAAGTGGTGATGCGCTTCTGGATTTTAGGCGGCATCATGGCTACCTTGGGACTCATTTTAGGGCTCGTTGGAATGGGGGAATAGAAAACTGAAATTTCCTAATCGGTGAATCTCGGATCCACCAGGGGATCCTGCTGCGCTGTGTCCGCAGTGACCGGACTAAGATCCATCACCACCTCGGAATCTTGAGCACTGCTGAGTTCTTGTTCAACGTCTTCAAATTGCTGTGTCAGCTCCGGCGTGATGGAGGTGTGATCACGAAGACGGCTGTATACATCATACTGCAGTGCAACGTTGTAGGTGGTGCTCTCAAAGAATTTAGAAAGTTCCGTCAGTTCTTTCTCTCGAAGGGAAAGTACCATCATGCTGAGCTGGTCAAGAATGGCCGCATCAATATCCACCATCAAAGAAAGTTCCGGCATGCTGGCGATGACACGGAGTATTTGGATATCTTTCAGTTTTTGATCGAGCAAGGTCGAAACCACGGCTTCTCGTTCTTCCAAAACCACCGTTTCGAGCTGAGCTAAAATAGAAACGGATTCTGTTTGATAAGTCGACAAGTCGGCGAGGGCTTGATTGAAATCACCATTGGCAATGAGATCGGGAAGGCGCTGCAGTTTTTGCGAAGCGGATAACATTTGCACTTCTGTTTTCTCTGAAATATCGGAGGGAATCAAAGCGGAGCTGCTCACCAAGTGCTCTTCAAGCAAAGTGGTGCCTGCGTCCACTGCTTGATTTACCAAAGCCCCTTTTTGCGTTTCTTCCACCAAAGCGAGCAAAGCTTCGTTATCGCTATTTTCCAGCGCTGCTTCAACCGCTTTGGAGTAAACTTCCAGAACTTCTTCAGCTGCTTCGGTTTCCCCTTGCGCGAGCAGAACTTGCGCTTCGTTTAAACGATTTTCTGCTTGTTGAACAAGAAGTTCCTCTTTAGCTTCACTTGAAAAAGTGAGAGAGATTTGAATATTTTCACGGAATGTTTTTAAAAAGTAGAGAGGATTCCCGGGCAAAATTACAGCCCTATCTATATTCTCTTGCTTGTAACTTTCATCGAGCTGCCTGGCATATGATTTTCCATAAGCCAAATTGAAACTCCACCACACATCGCTTTCAACTTCCACAGGAAGACTTTCCGTAAGTACCTCATCACCGGCCCAGAGGCCGGCTCCTTGTCCCAAAATTCCTTCGTATGAAAGTGTTTCCGTATTCACTTGAACCCCAATCAAATTACGCGCCACTGAAAGATGCGTTTCACCATCAACGAAAATATCAAAGCTCGCGCGACTATCTACCGTGGCACTGCCCTGAGGGAATTCCACTATGAAAGTTGATCCACTTGAAACAAGATTTAAAACTTGCACCCAAAGGCGTCCATTTTCAAGGCGAAGAGCCACTTGGGTATCGGCGCGGTTTTCCGGGTCAATTTGTGTGTCCACAATGTCCACTTCCGTTCCGGGACCCATGGTAACGCGGCTGTCATCCAAAAAATAAAGATGCGCCATTGCATCCTCTCCCGTGCTCACTCGATCTCCCGTTTGTAAAAGGACTCGATTTTCCACCGGATTTCCATTCACCCAAACCTCCCCTTCAACTACTTCCAAAAGATTGCTGCCGGAGGCGGAAACGCTGGGAACCACCTGTAAAATCGGTGTGAAAACAACTCCGAGGATTAAAAGCAAAGTCGCGCTGGCCCAAAGCCTTTTGGTGAAGAAAACTTGTGCGGGTATGCGGTCCGGCAAAATATCGAGAATTCTCTCTTTAAATTGAACTCGCTTTAAACGCGAAATCGGCGTTTTTTGTACATGCAAAAGCGAAAGCATCGGTTGATACACACTGAGACCCCGCTCCGGGAGTTTACTCTGGAGACGGCTCCAAATGCGTTTTTTGGCGTCGTTGATCTGTGCGTCGTTCAGCATAAGCATGGTTATAAACGGAGGCCGACCTGATTCATTACAAAAATTCAGGCTGGACTCCTCTTTCTTGAAGAAGAACTTTGAGCTCCTTGAGAGCCCTAAACTGTAAGACACGAACGTTCCCTTCACGTTCGTTCATAATTTCAGAAATTTCAGAATTGGAAAGTCCCATTAAGAATTTTAAAGTTACCACCTGCCTATAGGGATCTTTAAGTTGATCCACCGCTTCCCTCACCAGGTCGGACATCATACTTTTCTCCGTGAGCACTTTAGGAGCCGCCTTCTCAGATTGATCTTCAAATTCCTCCGTAATTTCAGAAAGCGGCCGATGCGAACGGCGATGATCAATCACAATATTGTGAGCAATTTTGAATACCCATGACGAAAATTGGACATCTCGTTTTTCATACTTATCAAGATTAATCCACGATTTTATAAAGACCATCTCCACAAGATCATCCACTTCTCCGGGAGAAACTCGAAAATAAACATATCTATAAATACGATCAAAAAAATGATCGTAAAGTTGAGCAAAGGCGTCTTTATCACCCTCTTGGGCTTGAAGCACCAAAGCATCAACATCAAAGTTTTGAGGCGTAGCTTCGTTCATGGAGTGGAATAGCGTAGTCATACTCTACACGATATAAACGTCCACGGGAATGAATTCTTACTGTTATTTGGTCGGCCAATCATCCCACTCAATAAGTGCACATTGCGCTGCTGTCATTTCAGCACCGGGATCACCATAGTTCATCACGTTTTTTGGATCTTTCCCCCCTTGAGCAATTGATTCCGCATTTTCTTCTTCCGACTCATTCTTATCATAATCTTTAATGGCATTGTCACTGAGCATATGCATGAGTTCATGGAGTAAAGTGGTGGTGTCGTCCCTCGATTTATCCACCACAATTCGCGAATGTTCTCCTTGTCCACTGCTCGAACCTGTCACTACTGTCCTGCCCGCCGCGGCATCAGAAACGATGTACTGTGGCACGTAAAAAATAGGAATGCAGCCGGCACGTCCAAAAGTATCGGCAAGCTCACTCGCTTCCACTCGTTCAATAACATCATCTTCGACCGCCCCATCGGTACCTGATCCATCTGTTCCTTCAATCCATTCATCTCGAGCAAATTCTTGAAGGTTCACATCAAATTTAAGAAAATAAGGACAGTTGCAAGCTGCAGCCGCCGCGGCGTAGGCCGCTTCCACCATGGTAAAGTCGGCAAAGATATCTGCTGAGACAAGAGGAGTCCTATCCATGTCATCCGCTCCTTCAAGTGAAAATACATCCACGCAAACTTCTTTTGTACCTTTCACGACCACCGCGGGCACTGCGGCCGCTTGCAGCAAAACAGGATTTTCAACAGGAACTTCGTTGGTGTTTGTTATGGTGGCATCTTCGGCATAAATGGTGCCGTCTCCCACCATCGCTCCGGTAAAGAAAAGATCGGCAACGTGCACATATTGATCGGTCTCTTCGCCCGTAGAAGTTTCTCCGTCTATACGAATAATTCCATCCGTTAAGCTCACCGTTGGGCTGCCCATGAAGTCGTCCGATCCCTCGGTAGCTTCTTCAAATTGAAGATAAGCGGAGTTGTAAACAATAGAAACATCATACTCGGCCAAACTGCCCTCTTCGCCCATGTTGATGTAAACGGGTACGGTAATTTCTTCACCTTCTTCCACCCCGCGAGGAATGCCGAGCATCACGGAATCGAAAAAGAATTCTACGCTTTCGGACAAATCATCGAAGTAACTACCGCCTTCCACCGTGACGGTCGCCTCGCCCACCTCAGAGGAATAAAGGCTGACGTCCCATACCCCGCTTTCTTCATCCAAGCTCGCAAAAACTTCGCCCAAAGTGGAATCAAAACTGAGATCGCTTTCGTCTAAAGTTTTCACCACATTTCCGTAAGCATCGCGAAGCACCACTTCAAACCGAGCTCCATGATCCTCATTTTCAAAAGGATAAGTGACATTCAAAATATCCATGGATTCCACGTCGCCGGCACCAAAAGAAGCCTCCGTGCTATAAATTTCACCCGTGTCTTCATCCAAAATATAAACGCCGTAGGTCGTGGCCACATAAGAAGTGAAGGTAAGTTCATAAACGCCTGCGTCGGTTTCACCCATATCAAAGGATTC
>CAYHTG010000015.1:0-11206 GCA_964359495.1 uncultured Candidatus Peribacteria bacterium | reverse complement strand
AAGTGAAGGTAAGTTCATAAACGCCTGCGTCGGTTTCACCCATATCAAAGGATTCAAAACTATGCGGCGTCATGACCATGGCCACCAAACTGTGCCCACTTGCCGGCCGCCAATCGCCACCCGTCAAAGTGACATAAACGCTGAGCGGAGAACCATCCGCATTCACCGGTCCACTTTCGTAAACATCGGCAAAAAAGATGCCGGTATTGTCGCCCGTTTCGTCTTCATCGCTTTCGCCACCCGCAAAATAGTCCGTTCCGTCGTAGCATAAAATTTCGCCCTCGGTGTCCGTGGGCCAACAAATGACGCTGTATTCCTCACGCAGCTCTTCGGTAAAAGCCAGTAAATCGGTTTCTTGTTCTTCATCGTAACAACTCATTTTTCCAAACCGATAAATGTCCCCATCTTCCACAACAAACAGTTCTTCCAATTCTTCTTCACTGTAGTCATCAAGCTCTTCACGGAGCTCCGCATAAAATTCTTCTTGATCGGAGTAGTAACAAAAATGTTCTCGGTAGTAGTCATCGGCAAAAATTTCAAAGCCGCCCGGGAAAGGACCCGCCTCTCCGTAGGGGCCACCGGGCCCGAAAACTCCGCCCGGACCAAAAGTGCCATCATAAGGAATGTCATTCATTTCCAAATAGGACTCAACGTAAGTTTCGGAATACTGCGAAATGGGTAAATCTTCCACCTGCTCATTCCGGAAAATAAGTTCGGCAATGTCTCCGCGCGTCATGAGAGAGGCAATATCTTCATCCGGAACAATGTTGGTTTCCTCGCCCACGGCCAAATAGGGCTCATACCACTCGCCTTCCGTTTCTTCGAGCTCCCAATCCATCACTTCTCCCAAAATTTTCAGGGCTTCCACTTCGTTGATGGTTTGATCGGGCTTAAAATTGCCATCGGGATAACCTCCCACCCAGCCTTCTTCCTCAGCCTGACAAACATAGTCGGTGTACCACTCGCCGGCAGGAACGTCGGGAAAACAAGAATCATAAGCGGTGCTGTTCGCCTGCCCCGTGCCCTCTAAAATGATTTTCAAAAACTCGGCTCTATTGATGGATTGCGCGGGTCTGTAATCGCGATAGCCCTCTTCATTTTCATAGCCTTCAATAACGCCGGTATTGTAAAGAAAGTAGATGGCATAATAGTTTTCTTGCTCAAGATCCACATCCGAAAACATGAGGTTGTTGATTTCTAAGGTGTCACTCGCGCTGGCCACGGCGACGTAGGAGGCGAAGGCACCTACAAAAAGAGCAATTATAAGTTTTTTCATACAGCGTGGGTTGGAATAAATCTAATCTACTCCCGCCCTAAATTTATCGCAAAGCTTCTTCGGCTCGCTTCACTTCTTCTTTAACGCCAATAAAAATCGGCGTCGTTTGAGTGAGCTCTTTAATTTCGACATCTAAAATACTGCGCTCGCCATCGCTCGAAGCCCCGCCCGCTTGCTCCATAATATAGGCCATGGGACCGCACTCATACAAAAGGCGCAACTTGCCTTGCGGCGCACCGGGCATACCCGGATACAAAAAAATCCCACTCCCTTTCTGAAGAATGTGGTTGAGATCCGGCACCATACCTCCACTGTAGCGGAGCGTGTATTGTTCCTTAACATAGAACGACACAAGCTTGAAATAATCTTCTCGATCTTTGGTGGCGCGCAAGTTCCCTGGAGCAAAATATTTTTTCTCTCCATGGAGTTTCATTGTCTCATGCGTGAGCTTCCATCCCTCCCCGGTAAGCAAAAATTCATGCACCCCATTGCCGACTGAAAGTACGAGCGTGGTTCGAGGTCCATAAACCGCATACAAAGCCGCCACTTGTTCGCGTGGAGTTCGCCCAATCACGTTGCTGCCTTGGTAAATACCTACAATGGTGCCCACCGAAAAATTCACATCAAAAAGGCTCGAGCCATCGAGCGGATCGTGAAACACGCTAAAGATTCCGCCTTCGCTGGCGGGTTCAAGGGCGTCGAGTTCTTCGCTGCAATAAGCCGCTACATAAGGATTGGTTTTGAGGGTGCGTCCAAGGATTTCATCCGCCTTCACATCCATAGCGATTTGTTCTTCGCCGTAAACATTGGTGCTGCCCGCTTTGCCGGTGCTCGTGTGAATAATCGTCGTGGAAATTTCTTCGACGGCACGGGCGAGCTCTAGGACGAGCTCGGCGAGTTCTTGTGTGGCACCCTGTTTTTGGAGGAAGTCGAACATAGGTGAAGTATAACATAGAAAAGTTGGGGGTTGAAGTTGTAGCGCACTATGCAAAGGAATTTCTAGACGAGCCATTGTGCAAACTAGAAGCGGCGAACAATTGTGGGTGGCTTTTTTGAAAATGGCATCTTGAGGATGGCCTTTTGAACCTGGAGCCAGCCGTCTTTGGCGACTTCTGTCTATAGAAAAGTGAGCACGACCTCACCGGTTGTGGTAGACTGAGATTCCCTTAATCCCCCACCTATGAAACTCACAAACACCACGTTATCCGATAAAGACCTCTATGCCCTTTGTAAGGAATACGGCCAGAAGGCACGCCTGTGGAAAAGACGTTTTGCCGGTTTGCTACCTGAAGTCTTCGCGCGCGGTCTATATAAGCGGCGACATTTCGGAAGTATTCACGAATTCGCAGCGAAGTTGGCGGGAATGGGCAAGGAGTCCGTGGATAAAGTGTTAAGGCTCTCCAAAAAACTTCAGGATAAGCCTCGCCTGTTGGAACAATTGGAGACCGGTTCGCAAGCTTGGACAAAACTCGAACGGGTCGCCTTTATTGCAACTCCTGAAACCGATGGCGAATGGGCTGAAAGGGTGGAGACCTTAGCCTCCGGTCCATTGAGCCTACTTGTACAAAACTCCAGGTTAGATTTAACCGCTAGCGGTAACTCTCAACCTGAAAAAGAGGAAGTTCGCTTCGAAGTGAGGCCGGAGCTAGCCGGAAAGCTGAATCAACTTAAGAAGCGAGCGGACTTTGAAAACTTACTGGAAAAGTTTGTAAAAAGCGTTGAGGCCCAGGAACAGGCTGAAAAGCCCAAAGCGGTCACCACCCCCTCCCGGCACATACCCTCTCAAATGGATAGACACGTTCGAGCCAGGACGAACGACCTTTGTGCTTTCCCCGGTTGCGCCAAACTTGGCACTTCTCTTCACCACACCCAAAGATGGGCACTCGAAAACATCCATGACCCCAATCGGCTTCACCTGGTTTGTACGGCCCACGAACAACTCGCTCACCACGGCTACATTGAAAACGAAGACCAATCACCTGAACACTGGCGACTTAAAGCCTTCCCGGACACCATCGGACCAAAAGCCTACATTGACTCCCTTGTGAATCTGCATAGGGGCGGATAGGACGAGTCAAACCGCCTGTAAAAACAGACAGGCGAGTACCAAGCGGCACTAAACAGCCTCCAACTCCGCCGAATACTTTCCTTGAGCGGCCAGACCGTTCATACTCGCGCGGTGAACGAGCAACTTTTGCGCCTCAGTCACGCCTCCACGATTCGCGGCCCAAGCCTTGAGCGCCGGGCTCTGAATGGCGCGCCCGTAAGAGAAACTCAGCGGCCAAGGAAGTCCTTCACCTGTCTGATGCATCAAATTCAAATGAAGGGTCGACAAAGCATCACTCTGACCACCGGACAAAAACACCACCCCTCCCACGTTTGCGGGTACATTTTCTTTGAGACAGCGAAGCGTCTGCTTGGCCACTTCCTCCGGCGAGGCCTGCTCCGGACAGTCCTTGCCCGGCAGTACCATACTCACCTTCAAAATCACAGCCTCCAACACCACGCCTTGCTCAGCCATCTCAGCAAACAGCCGCTTTAAAACCTCCGCCGTAACTTCGTAACAACGCGCAATAGTGTGGCTGCCTTCCATAATCATTTCCGGTTCCACCATGGGCACCACATCGGCTTCTTGGCAGAGTGCGGCATACCGCGCAAGGCCATGAACATTAGCAGTCACACAAGCGGCACTGGGCAAAGCCTCTGAAATATTAATAACACTGCGCCACTTGGCAAAGCGCGCGCCCAAGCCTTTATATTCCGCCAAACGTTCGCGAAGCCCATCGAGCCCCTCCGTTACCATCTCGCCCAAATGCAAAGCCAAATCCTTAACCCCCGTGTCGACTTTGATTCCGGGAAGCATCCCTTTATCTTTCAACACATCCACGAAACGCCGACCATCGCGAGTACTTTGACGCAGCGTTTCATCAAACATAATCAGTCCGCTCACAGCCGCTTCAAGGCCCGGAGCAGCCACCAAAAGTTCCCTATACTCCCGACGCGTTTCTTCCGTGCATTCCACCCCCAACGCCTCAAAACGCTTTTTGCAAGTTGAATGACTTTCATCAATCGCCAAAATGCCCTTTCCGGGAGCGACCATTTGCTGAGCGGTTTCTTTGAGCAGATTGAGATCCATAGTTTTTTCGACTATAGCAAAAGACCAAAAAAAATGCTATAATAATAGGATTTAAATCAAAGACTTAAAACAAATTTTATGGCCGAAGGAACTCCGGAACGCTATGTGGATATAAAAACGGGCCGTTCTACCGAGCACGCTGAAAAAGTGGCGACCGGCTACAACCGAAATGAACTGATTCAAGACGTGGCTAAAAACTTGCCCGATCGCACGAAGCTAAGCTTTAAAGATGCGACCAACCCTTACGTGGTCACTTCTAGCGACCACGGCATTTTGGAGATCCTTAAAAAAGCGCCCGAACTGACCGGAAGCAAACTGGACGATAAAAACTTCCTTCGCCTTTCCTACGGCCACATGTTTAAAAAAATTGATGAGCACTGGAAAAATAATCCGAAAGGAATTGCCTTAAATCCGAAAACAGGCACGCCCAAAGTCTACACGGTGAACTTCATTCAGCCCGGCGATAAACTCTATGTGAAGGAAGGTAACTTAGTGGTTCACCGCACAAACCGCGACTACTACGCCGATTTCACGGTGGACCTTTACCCTTGGCCAGCGGCGGAGACAAAACCGCCTGCACCAGCCAAGCCCGAAGCAACTAGACCTGCACCAACCAAACCTGAACCGCCTAAGACAGTTATAGGCGGAAGCGACGAGTTTTAGCGCTTAGTCTCGGACTAAAACAGACCCATAGTTGCCACTTTTAGCTTCTGCACAAACCTCTTTTACGCTTTCACCCTCAGGGAAAGCTTGAAATCCTTTTGGCTTTTCCCCAACGATGTCCCACATTTTAATTTTCCCATCAACTGTCCAAGAAATATTTACATCGGATGGCACGTTATTAACCACGTTATTTTTTGTACAGATTGTGCCCTCTCCTTTTACAAGTTCGCCACCTGCGCAACAAATAAGCAATTTGCTCGAATCTGCCGGTCCGCCGAGCGATTCAGTCCAATTTGCAGCCGTAGTCGTAGCGGGAAGCTTCGTCCAAGCCGTGAAAGTAGGCTCCTGCTCCTTGGCAGCTTTCTCTTCACCACCCTGCTGGGCTTCTGTAGCACCTTTCTCTTTTTCACCATCCGTTGGCGCATCAACCGCCTCGTCTCTACTCAACCAATCCGAAATACTTCCATCACTTAACTGCATAGCACCAGCTCCCAAAGCGGCACCCGTTCCGAGCAGTGCTAATCGTCCGGGCAATCGCCCAAAGAATCCGGGCTGTTTCACCTTAGGCTGACGTCGATTCATAGCATCGGCAATGGCTTCGGCTGTTGGAGTAGCGGCAGCGGCAGCCGTTCCGGCCTCACTCGCGGCACGGCGCCCAACAACATTACCAAATTCTGTAAGTTTAGGAGCAAGTTCAGCCATAATCTTTTGTACAATTTCTGCCTCATCCAAGACTTCTGAAACCGATGCTTCAGAGCTGTGAGCAGCCGCAAGATGTGCCCTCAATAACCGGTCTACGACTTCAACAAGCGGTGAGCCTACCGGAAGGGGATTGTTATTTTCATTATCCCTCACCGAGTCAACGGTGACTTTGGTAAGCGCTGTTTGAACTGCAGGATCAGTAAGGTCCTCAAACGCTTGATGAACGCGTTGCATCAGAACTTCTCGGTACACTCTTATCGCGTCTGCTATTTTAAGATCCAGTTCTACCTTATAAGCAGCCTGCTTTGGATCTTTATCTTCAAGACCGGAAAGCCCCTGTAATGTTTTAATCGCTGTTTTAATAGCTGATTGCAGATCGGAATTACTTTGCATAGCCGGCATCTGTCTTCCACTTAAATTTTGACCTGTCCTATTGGAAACAAGTGCACAAATTGCAGTAAGAAAGCTATCTTCAGCTTCAGCCTGCTCGACACTAAGCAATACATCAGGATTCTGTGTTCTCCCTACTCCCTTATTGTCACAATCAAGGACTTCATGCACAACAAAAGCATTTATGGCTGCCACTAGTCTTCCATCAACATTCGATTTCAAACCGGCTTCTGCTTCTGTGCGACGATGAGCTTCTGCGGCCACACGACGGTCTTCAACTGCGGCGAGTTCTGCGGCTTGGCGTACTTCTGCGGCCACACGGGCTGCTTCGGCTGCAACAGCTGCCTCTGCTGCTGCTCTTAAACGAGCTGCCTCCGTCTCTTCGGCTAGACGAACCCTTGTGGCTTCTTGGGCTGCCTTATACTCAACGCCATCGGCTACGGCTTTTTCTAAAACTTTGGCTTTTGTAAGGTCGTAAACGGCACGTTGGGCCGCTTCAAAGAAACCCTTCAAATCGGCACCGCTTATAGTAGATTCTTGAGGTTCTTGAGCCCCTTCATCCTTTCTAAGAAAAGCTTGTTGCCTACAAACATAAATGCTTCGTTGATCAATGTAGCGGCTAATATTTGTGCTTAAAGTATTGAGGATAGTTTCGTATTCAGAAGAACCACGAAGCACAGGGGATAAAAGCTCATCGAAACCTTTTACAAGGTCAAAAACATCGCGGTTCAATTCCTCTTCTATCTGATGTAAAAGGTCAGACATTGGATCACGCATAGTACCAAGGAAGGCCTCTAGACGAGTATCCAGTTCACTTTTTATTCGTTCAAACTCAGCCTTTTCATCTTCCCCTTCCGATTGAATGGCTCTAGCTCCCTTATAATTAAGACAAACTTTCTTTTCGAGTGCTAGTGCCTCCAAACGGTCCAACTCGGCCAAGACAGGATCTAGACTATCGTTAAGAAGAACAGCAAAAAATGTAGCCCCATCAAACCCTGGAAACGCCGCTTCTACCTGTTCGGGAGTACGAGGAGGAAGTGGGGGCGGAGTAGCAAGTCAGCGACGGAGAGTAGGAGTAGGACGCATAGGGTTTTGTGGTTAGGAGGGTAATTATAAACGTTAAAATCCATTTGTCAACATAAAACATAAAACCCCCCTATGCGGAGGATTTTATGTGATTTCCCCTTAACCCTTATTAGGGTTTCATTATTGATTTTGAGCAACCACGGCGACGGGCAGGACGTAGGTAATGTCTTCTCGAGCGGGCTTTATCATATAAGTTACGCCGGCTTCAACCTCATCCATAGAGCGTGCGCGGAGAGTAAGCATGTCGGTCACTTCCCCATCGGTCACCAGTTCTTGGCGTTCCGTTTCAAGTTTGGTGAGGAGGTGGCCTTTCATGGCTTTATCATTCAGAGAGGCCAGAGAGATGAGTCCCATGATGATGGTGGCAATGAGCATCACTCCTCCAATGGAGAAGCTGCTGATGCGTTCATTGCGGATGAAAAGAGTTCGAAGGGTGAGAGTAAGTGTGGACATTGTTATTCAGGTCCCGCTAAGCGGGGTATTAAAGTTTCTGGGCGGCTCGGAGCACAGCGCTGCGGGCACGCGGGTTACGGGCAACCTCCTCCGGGGAGGCTTTGATCGGCTTTTTAGTCAGGAGGGAAAGGCTCTTTGACCTGAGGACTCTGCTTCCAAATATATCATTCGGATCGCGGAGGTCTGTGGATCGTTGCTTGAAAATCTGCTTTACCAGCCGATCTTCAAGAGAGTGGTAACTGAGCACAACCACGCGTCCGTGAGGAGCTAAAAGCTCAATCGCTTGATTAAGACCAAGCTCCAGGGCCATAAGTTCCTCATTGACGGCAATGCGCAAGGCCTGGAAGGCCTGCGGTAAAATACTTTTTCCCAGCGTTTCCTGGACGAACCGGGCAAACTGAGTGGTAGTTTGGAAAGGGGGTTCTTTTTTTAAGGCTCGGCTTTGCCGAGTATGGATTAGGGCATGCGCGAGCTTGCGACTGGCGTGGATTTCACCGAAGTGAAAGAAAAGATCCGCAAGCTGGACCTCACTAAGTGTATTGAGAAGGTCCGCAGCCGTTTTTCCCTGAGAAGTGTCAAAGCGCATATCGAGTGGTCCTTCCCTTAAGAAGGAAAACCCTCTACTCGCCTCATCCACATGTGGGGAAGAGAGTCCAAGATCAAAGAGAATTGCATCCGCTTGGGATACCCCTTCCCTCCTGAGCCGATCTGTCAAAGAACTAAAATTGTCGTGGAAAAGCGTGAAATTGTTGCCGATTTTCTCAAGGCGACTACGTGCCACCTGAAGATTTCTTTCATCTCGTTCGAAAGCAAAGAGTTGGCCCTTCGTCCCAATGGCTTTCAAGATTTCGGAGGAGTGACCTCCGAGTCCAAGCGTGCAATCGATAGCGATTTGACCAGGTTTAAGGTTCAAAAGCTCTAGGGACTCTTGTAGGAGTACCGGCTCATGTCCTGGATAAATTTCTTGCACAGACTTGAATAAGTTTTTTGAACGAGCGTTGAAGGTAAGACCACCCTAAGATGCCCCACCAAAGCCGTCAAGTATTTAAAGGATTTTCTTGTTTCCGATGGATACAAAAATTGTCCACTACTGCTGAGGTTCTGACTACTTTCTATCTGTTATTTTGCCCATAAAACTTTCAAGAAAATATGCTTGCGAACTTCGCCTTTGCATTGCGTAATAAATGTATTCAATAAACTCGTTTCGTGCTTAAGTTTCTATCGAAATACGACAGGTAGTGGTGAAGATGTGCTCAGTGCACTAACGGTGATCGATCTCTGAAAGTCTTTTATCATCTATATAAAGAATGAACAGTCCCAAGAATATAGAAACAAGATAACTCAAAGTGGAATTTCCAGGGAATAAGTAGGTGTCTGTAAGCCCCCAAATGCCTCTCCAAAAGAACACAACGGCAACTGCAGTCATTACAACGGTTATAAAATGGTGACTGAAGCTTTCTTTTTTCTTAAAGAGCTTAAAAAACTTCATTTGGTGTTTATTAAAACTCTGAATTATATCATATTTACAGCACTTATACCATCCTCATGAGCTTTACCGACCTTGCCAAGACCCTTCCCGATCCTCTGGTGGTCTTTCTTATGTGTATGCTGCCGCTTACTGAACTCCAAGGAGCTATTATCTTTGGGGTCACGGTACTTGAAATGAATCCTTGGATGGCTTTTATCTTTGGTACGGCGGGTTGCATCACCATGGCAATGCTGCTCCTTATTTTTCTTGAAGACGTTACGGAGTTTCTTCGCAAACGCTCCAAGCTTTTAAATCGATTCTTCAACTGGCTCTTTGCCCGAACACAGGCTAAATACTCAAGCCGCCTAAGTGAAATGGGACACGTTGCTCTTTTTACTTATATCGCCATCCCCACCCCGGGCAGTGGCGGCTGGACAGGTGCGCTCATTGCTTATGTTTTCGGTATTCCTCGCAAAAAAGCCGCCCTCATCCTAGCCACCGGGCTCATAGTAACAGGTTTAATTGTGATGTTTGGAACGGAGGGGGTGCTTTATTTGGTAGAGGACTGAAAGTTACCTGCTGGCAAGCTGCAATGTGTAGAATGTATTGAAAAGTCAATGTATGCCAGTAAAGAATAGAAAACCAGTAGAGGAAAAGCCTATTGCTTACACAAGAACAGGTAAACCCCTCACGGCGAAATATGTAAAGAGATTGCTGCAATACAAGGAGGCAACGGAGATTTTATTGAAACGTAGTTAGAACCTAAATCGACCGAATTCATCGTCAGCCTTCTCAAAGGCTTTTTCGATTGCTCTTTTACGTTCAGCTTCAAAATCGGCGAGCAAGGTATGGTCTGCCACATTATCGACAGGCATTAGAAACCTCCACGCTAAATCGATGAAACCACCTTCTATAGGAACCTGCCAAGACTCTGTAGCAATTCCTTCTTCCTCGACATAACTGCAAACGACCTGTCCTATACTGTCGATAGTTTCCTGTGGGTCGTAAACAAAAGCGAAGCGTTTAAGAGAATGTGCACTCAAATAAGGTTATAAATTGTCCGCGGGTATATTTTATCGCAAGTCTTGTACCTTGCAAGCGGTTCTTGCCGCCCACTCTAAACTTTAAGGCTCCCATGACGCAGAATCTTCACCTCCTCCCCCAGCACCTCCACAATGGTGGAAGGAGGATTTTCGCCGATGCGACCGCCATCCAGAACAAAATCGGGAACTAAGCCTTGGTCGAGCATTTCTTGAACAGAGTAGGATTGCAACTGCCCATGAATATTCGCACTCGTAGTGGTGAGGGGGCCACCAAAAGCCTCCACGAGTTCGCGGGTTTTTTTGTTGGAACTTACACGAAAACCAACCGTGGCATAATTAAAATTCACTCCTTTCGGAAGACCGACACTTCGTGGCACCACCAAAGTTAAAGGACCCGGCCAGTACTTCAAAGCGAGTTGAATCGCCTTCGGTGAAAACTCTCCATAACGCTGAGCCTCCTCCAAATTACGAACCAAAATGCTCACCGGTTTATCGAGAGGCATTTTTTTGAGCCGATAGAGTTTGCTGAGCGCGTTCTTTTGAAAAATATCCGCCGCCAAGCCGTAACAAGTTTCCGTAGGATGAGCAACTATACCTCCTTCATGAAGGGTTTTTATTGCTTGAACTAAGTTCTCTTTCATAAGGCTGACTATACGCTTGATAGAAGCAAATCCATACACTAAGCTGGAAACACCCACTCCATGAAAATCAAAAAAAAGACCCTCCGCAACGCTCTTCTCGGAGCCAAACTCCTTGGCTTACTCGCTTTCACCGTGCCGGTTTTAGGTTTTGGCACACAAGCGGCCACTCTTTTAAAAAGCTCAACGGCGCTAAATAGTGAATGGACCGTCAACGGACCTGAACCTGCTTTTTTTTCTACAAGTGGAGAAAGTGTAACCCTGGTTCCTGAAGATCTACCTTGGTACGCCAGCCTTTGGATGGTCACCGAGAATCTAGTAACCGAAGAAGATTTAAAGCCCTTTCAGTCG
>CAYHTG010000014.1:0-20472 GCA_964359495.1 uncultured Candidatus Peribacteria bacterium | reverse complement strand
TCTTTTTAAGGCGCGTCACTTGATCCTCCGTCATAATCGGCAAAATCTGAAACCAATACTCTCGCTCCTCAACGGACATCGACTCCGTTTTCTTAATAAGCTCCACCAACTCCGGATATTTATCTAAAACAACCTGCGGGACATTGTATTTATCATCCTTAGTTTGACCGGAACTTGCTCCGGCAGCGGTGGTTTGTGTGGTGGCTGGATCCATACAAGAGAATTATAGGGAATTTAAAAAAGTTTTAAAGAGGATTATTAAGCAACAGGCTCAGCAGTCTCAGGTTTATTCTTAAGTTCATCCCAGTTTTCTTCCACAAATTTCAAAACTGCATCCTCCTCGGTGGCACCGGCAGCAGTCATCCTCGCCAAAAGGACTTCATTTTGTGTTTTTTCCTTACCATCATCCATTTCTTTAACAGTTTTGGTAAAACTTTCAACCGTGGTTTTGGGGTCCATCGTTTGAAGAGCCGTGTCTAGCCAATTAGTTCCATAAATGTCCTTCAAAACAATCGCCATACCCGCTTCCGGTGCACGAAATTTTTCATCCGGTTTTTCCCATTTAATCACGAGAGGCTTTTCTTTTGTCGTTGTGCCATCTTCACCCTCAACATCAACGAGTTCACCCGCAGGATTCTCTTCAACCTTCATTCCCAAAGTTTTTAAAAGTATGTCCTTTTCAGGTTGTTCAAGTGTTCTTGCCCATTCCGTACCTCCTCCAAAGGCCATCGCGAGTTGAAGACCCATTCCTTTTGCTTTATAAACCAACTTTTCAATGGGATTGTCGGGATTGGGAGGATCATTCGCCAGCCCTTTGGCCAGTCCTCCGGCAATGAAAGCCATTCGATCGGACCAAGAGCCTTTTTCCTGTTCACCGGCGCCGTTTTTCCTTTCGCCTGCTCCTTCATCCGTTTTAGCAGGATCTGCTTCATCTTTATCGGTTTTCTCGCTTGCTTCGTCTGTTTTGCCTTCAAGAAAGTCATCAAGTTCCTTTTCAACGATAGCCACTTCTTTTTTATGTTCAGCTTCTTCGACTTCTTTTATCTTTTTCGACATAGCCAAAGAACGCTCGTGCCTGTCCTTTTGCGTTTCAAGAGACCCTCCCTTTTCAAGTTTTGCCAGCTCCGCTTCAACCTTTCCCAGGGCTGTTTCCTTCTGAGAAAGTTCTAAAGTTGTTTCAGGAGTGAGCGTTGTTGCTTTTATTGCAGCGATCTCTCCTTCCAGTGCGACTTTTTCTTTTCCTAACTCTTCCATTCTTTTCACGCTTCCACCCAAATCTTCAGCATGTTTTGAAACTTTGGACTCCAGACGCTCCTCTTTTTTATCCGCTCTCTCATCGGGCCTGGCCATGATTTCCACCCTTTTCTTTTCAAGTTTTGCTTGACTCTCTCTCAGCCTGCCAAGTTTGGTATGATCAGGAGAAGTTTTCTCTTCTTCCGTCTTAATTTTCCCTTCAATTCTTCCTAGACTGTTATCAATCATCTTTACGGCCAAGCTCTTTTCCAGACGTTCCGTTTGTTTCCCCTCTTGCCCGCTAAAGCGTTCTAAAAGCTCGTCTGCTTCAATCAAAGTAGGATCGCCTACCGTGTCTGAGATAGAGTGAATGTATGCTGGTTCTGGTAGGGTTTCTGACGCCATAGTTTAAATTACAAATAAATCCCCGTGGGCTTCCAGACGTTTTTTCGTGTCGTTCAAGGAAGCGACCAGGTTTTTGAGTTGATAGGTGGGATCGGGGGAAATTTTCAAGAGGTTTACGATTTCCCGAATTTTGCCCAAAAGAATGAGCGCATTTTGATCGGCCTTCCCCTTGGCATCGGAGGGCAAGGACTCATAAACAGTCGTGTTCAAAAGACTGCCCGGTTGATACAAATTTATAGTTCCATCCTCCACTTTTTGCATCAAAAGGTTCAAAAGAGCCTGATCCTCATCAGAAAAACCACTGTCGTCCTTCAAAGGAGCATTGATCATGCTTTGCACAGCGGGATCAATGGGAAGATTGTCCGTTTTGGGGTCGTAGAGTGGATTCAGGTCGGCCATACGTTAATATAATCTTCATATTATAGCAGAAATCAGGTAAATTTAAAAGGATGAATACAGAAGAAGCCAAAGGTCGGATTCAGAAACTTCGCGAAGAGATTTTAAAGAGAAATTACGAGTATTTCGTGCTCGACCAATCTCAAGTTTCGGAGGCGGTGCGGGATTCCTTGAAAAAAGAGCTGAGTGCACTTGAGGGTGAGTTTCCGGAGCTCATTACACCGGATTCGCCCACTCAAAGGGTGGGGAGCGTGCTTTCCGGAAAATTCCCTAAAGTGAAGCACAAAAGCCGCAAGTGGAGCCTTGCCGATGTTTTTTCGATGGAGGAGCTTAAGGATTGGGAGGAGCGGGTGCTAAAAGCGGTTGGGATCTGCGAATTCATAACCGAGCTTAAACTGGATGGGCTCAACATCACGCTTTGGTACGAAAAAGGCGTTTTAGTGAAGGCACTCACTCGGGGAGATGGGGGAGAAGGAGAAGATGTGACGCACACGGTGCGAACCATCAAAAACGTGCCTTTACGACTGTTTGAAGAGGTGGATGTTGAGGTTTCGGGGGAGGTGATTTTGCCAAAAAAGGCGTTCGCAAAAATGGAGGGATTTGCCAATGCCCGGAATGCGGCTGCCGGAACAGTGCGCCAACTGGATCCTTCAGTGGCGGCCGAACGTGAGTTGGAAATGTATTGTTATCATTTGGGCGAAAATAATTTAGGTAACATTGCTTTGCAGTCGGAAATCTTAGAGTGCTTTAAAAAGCTGGGACTGCCCGTCAACAAGGAGTACGCGGTCCACAAGTCGGCTGCGGAAAGCCTTCATTATTTGGAAAAATGGGCTAAGCGGCGCGAAACATTACCATACGAAATTGACGGCGTTGTTTTCAAGGTCAACGAGAAAAGATTACAAGAACTCATGGGCTTTACGGCCAAGTCTCCACGCTACGCCGTGGCTTACAAATTTCCGGCGGAACAAACCACCACGGTTGTGGAGGGCATCACGGTACAAATTGGACGAACCGGCGCAGCCACCCCTGTGGCGGAACTTCGGCCCGTTCTTGTCGCGGGTTCCACCGTTTCTCGCGCCACTCTTCACAATGAAGACGAAATCAAACGCAAAGATGTCCGAGTGGGGGACACGGTTATTATTCAAAAAGCCGGCGATGTCATTCCGGAAGTGGTGGAGGTACTTTTAAATTTGCGTCTCGCACAAAGCAAGCCCTTTGTTTTCCCAAAAGACTGTCCCATGTGTGAGACTAAGCTGGTCCGACCGGAAGCGGAAGCGGTGCAGCGCTGTCCCAACTTAGAATGTCCCGGCCGCCAACGTGAATCTTTTTTACATTTTGTTTCGCGCGGGGCCCTGGACATCGACACGCTCGGAGAAAAAGTGGTGGATGGTCTCGTCGAATTTGGTTTCATAAAAGATCCCGCCGATTTTTTCACACTCACGAAGGAGCAACTTTTGGAACTCCCGCTTTTCAAAGAAAAAAAAGCGCAGAATGTTCTCGACTCCATCGCTGCTCGCCGCGAGGTTTCTTTGGAGCGATTTCTTTATGGTCTCGGCATTCGTTTTGTGGGGGAGCAAGTTGCTAAATTGTTGGCCGATTATCTCCACAGTAAAGCTTCAGCCAAAGAGCCACTGCCAACTTTGATTTTGAAGTTTCTTATGGATTCCACTCAGCAAGATTTGGAAGCGATTGAGGGCTTCGGCGAACGCATAGCCGAGAGCATCATCGACTGGATTGCCATTCCTCACCATCAAAAGCTCCTCGCAAAATTTGAAAGTGTCGGGCTGCAATTGGTCTGGCCTCCAAAAAAGGAAATCATCGCCGGTCTGGCGAGCAAAACTTTTGTCATTACAGGTACACTTTCCCGTCCCCGCGAAGAATACAAAACTCTCATTGAAAACGCCGGCGGTCACGTTTCCGGCTCCGTCAGCAAAAAAACCGATTACCTTCTGGCCGGTGAGGAGGCGGGTAGCAAGCTCGATAGAGCGAAGGAGCTTGAGGTCAGAGTCCTCTCCGAAGAAGAGTTCTCAAAATTGTTATAATCTCCAGGTTCAGAGTTACGCCCGGGCGTAAATTTCAGGTTGGAAATAGACGAGGAGTTTTGCATAAATTTTATTTATGTGCAAAACGTGCAAATCCAACCGATCAAACTTCAGGTTTATTTCAGGAAAATTTCAGGACTAAACCAAAACGGATCGTTAAAATTCCGGTGTTCAGCTTGGGCCTAGTCGTTGGCGACCTCACAGGAACTGTCGAATACATTATACTCTATGTATTATTGATTGCAAATTCAGCCTACAGCACCCTCTCTTGAATCACTTTCTTATAACGTTGGTAGAGGAAGGAGGCAACAATCAGAAGTACTCCAAGACAAATGAAAGCGATGATGCGGTAAATGGAAGAGAGATTTTCCATGTCGAGGAAAAAAACTTTGATCACGGTAACTCCAAAACCAAGCAGACCAATCCAGCGATAGGTTTTGACGCGTCGCCAAACGCCCAAGACTAAGTAAAAAATAGAGTAAACCGCCCACAAAACAGAGAAGGTGGCAGCTTTAGCTTGCACAATGTTGGCGAAAATCCCACCGGTCACGGCTTGGAGTTCGTAGAAAAAATGGACCTCTAAATTGAGTAGCCAAAAAATCAGGGCGGCACCTAAAAGTCGGCAGCCGTTTATCCAGTCGACTTCCTTCTTCATGAATCGTACATAAAAATCTTTCACCAAATAAACGGTGACGAGCGAGGCCAAAAAGCCCAAAACGACCGTCAAATGGAAACCCATATTGGGGAAAACGCCGGCTTCGAACAAATCAAAAGACGATTCGGAAAGGAAAAGCAATCCGCTACCAAAAGTGAAAAGGGCCAAATACTTAGCACTACGACGCGACCAATTGAAGTACTGCCACATAAGAAAAATTGTATACACGAAAAGCAACACGGCCTGTGCCACGGAATAAGGAACGGAATACAAAAGCCCGTAGCTATGACTCACTTGGTCAATTTGAACGGAAATGAGTTCAATGGCCGTGACATTGGCGAGAAACAGAGCCGCACTGCCGGCCCAAAGTTCTTTGCTCACCTGTTTTTGATGACGTTTATAAAGCCAAGCGATTCCGGCATAAACCGCCGTGGCGCTTGCCAAGGCCAGAGTCCATTCGTTGGCCAAGTAGTAGGAACCCTCGAACACCGTCGTAAAATCCAGCTTTGAAATGTTCATCACCAGACTAAAAAATCCAAAAGAACCCAAGGCCATTCCAAAACGACGTACCCAAACAAGACTCAATTTAAAACCAATCAAAAAGAGTAAAATCATTTCAATGAGCAGTCCAATTGTTAGGGGGAACCCTTCAGCTTGAATCGGCAAAACCGTGGTGAAAGAAGCCACGCCCAGCCCTAGCAAAGTATAGGTTAGAGCTTTGTCTTTTCGATTACGCATATAAACCAAAACGGTCTCAAAAAAGAACAAGGCTGAAAGAACACAAATCCCTATCGTTAACTCGCTCACGTCGCCTTCCAACAGTCTATAGAGGTAGAAGTAGCTGAAAAGACCATTCAGCAAAATGAGGAAGAGAGACCACGAGTCGGTTAGTTTTTTCTTTAGAAGATTACTGTAGCAAGGCAGCAGACTGAAAACCGCAAAAAATCCGGCTAAAAGCGCCAAGGATTGAGTGAGTTCCAATTTTCCAAAACTTTGGTCCCAGTATAAAAACGCGAAGAAAAAAGAGAGAAGCTCCAGGACTGGCCACCGTTTAGAGTAAGCAATGCTAAACACTCCAACAGACAAAATAAGAGTATAAACCAAAACCAAAAAATGATTGGGCTCAGCGGTTCCAATGAGCAGCGGTGCGCTGTAACCTCCGATCATTCCAAAAATAGTGAGAGCGAGCGACTTGTAACGTACCGCCAAAAGACCGGCGAGACCGGTTACAGGAATGAGAACAAGGAAAGTCTGAAGTTCACTCAGGAGCTGAAACTCATTTCGAGCGGCAAAAAAACTAAAATAAAGAGTGGCGATTCCGGCCCCCGTGAGCACATGGGCCCATTCTCGATAACGCTTCACGAAAAATTCTCCACCCCCTACGAAGAGGAGACCAATAAAGACTCCAATTCCCACTTGCACGGCAGGACTAATCCAACCTTGGTCGAAGGAATACTTCAAAAAGAAAGTGATGCCCAGAAGCACCATCACGACGCCAATTTTTTGCAACCAATTTTCCCCAATAATTTCTTCAAGCGATTTAGAGCGGACTTTTTTTACGGGTTTGGAGCTTTTCTTGGCACGCTGAGACTTACCTTTCTGCCAAGGCCAAATGGTTTTAACTTCAGTCATGGTGGCGGGATTATGGGAAGGAACAACTGCACTGATTATAAACTCCTCTTCACGAGTGCCACAAGTTTAAATGATCCGCAAAAAACAAAAAGCATGGATTTTCTTTCCTGAGCCAAACGCTTCAAAATGTCGCTCACCTCCTCTTCTCGAAGCGAAGAGGGTTTTGTTCCCGCACGTTCATCTCCCAAAGGCACCCAAACACTCTTGGACCTTGGAAAAAGTTTCCATAAGTCTTTGGCTTTGTCCTTTAAAATATGAATGCCGAACTGTGGCGAAGGCAAAGGATTTTTGAGTTCGTACTCGTGCAACTTTTCCAAAAAATAAGAAATGCTGTCGTAGGTATGAGCCCCCTCCAAAATCAGAGTGTGAGGCCCATAGGCAATAATTTCAAATCGTCCGGGAATGACCAATTTTTCCAGTTCCTCATGAATCACGCTGTCCATGGAAAGGCCCAGCATGTCGGCGGCCATTACGGCAAGCCCCGCACTTTCAGGATGATGATGTCCCACCTCGTAGCTCGGCGCAACTACGGGACGAAGTCCCGCATTTCTAATTTCCACGAAAACCTCATCCGGCTGAGTGGGGAGAGTGAGAAGCGGGACGCCGGGGCGGCAAATCCCCAGCTTATGTTGAGTGATTTCAGCGATGGTGTTCCCCAAGACTTCCGTGTGTTCCAGCTCAATGTGCGTGAGGATCGTAAGAACTTTATTTTCCACGATGTTGGTCGCGTCATTTTTTCCTCCCCAACCACATTCTATTACAGCGTAGCTGCAACGTTCTTCTTGGAAATAAAGGAGTGCAGCTAAAGTAAGAGCTTCAAAATCGGAAATCTTTTCGCCGAGGCCATGAACTTTTTTGAGTAGAGCTTTTAAGCGCTCCGGACGAATAGGTTCACCATTAATTTGAATCGTTTCTTCATTGGAAATGATGGCGGGCGACGTGAAGAACCCCACTTTCTTTTTATGAAGCTGCAAAATTTTGGCAAGCAAAACCGCCGTGGTCCCTTTGCCCTTCGTTCCGGCAATATGAATAATGGAAGCATCGAGGCCCCCCAGTGAGTGGTGCATCTTTTTAAGCGCACTGAGCATAGAGTTCACAAAGGTTCCTCCACAGTATCCCAGCCCAGCGCTTTCACGTCTAGTGGCTGAGGAGCCGTGGCTTCTTCAAGATCAAAAACCACATGAAATTCTTGTCCGAGCACGGTTTGGATTGCGGCTTCAATCTCCACCAGGGCAGCCGGTGCTCGTACTTTTTGCAGATGAAATTGAGCCGTGGCAACGAAACGAAGTTGTTTTCCTTTGAGGTCGACAAGTTGCAGCGTTTTAAACGAAGATCGCACAGCCGGATTCACAATATTTTCATAAATTTTTGGGATTTGTTTTTTAATGGCATCAAGATGAACAAGCCCCTCCGCACGTTTCACTTGTTCCACTCCCCGAAGGGGAGCTTCATTTGGAGAAGCAGCGTCCGCCTCGCTCCCATTCTTTTCAGCGATTCCTTCTTCGTGATGAGTTGCCCGGATAATCGCCATTTCCAAAGGCAAAGTCGCAATACTGGCCTTTTTGAGCTTCATCCACGCGTCATCAAAAAGTTCGGCCCAATGGAGCAACTTCGGAATAACATTTTGTTTTCTCTCTGAAACTGCACTGTGCAACTTCACCCTTAAAAGTCCTAAAAAAGAAGTGGTGAATTGCTGCAAGTCATAACCTTCTTGATACAGACGGTCGATAACACCCAGACCTTTCTCCGTATCGGCACTGCCCAGGGCGCTATAGAGCTCTTCACAAGTCTGATGATTGGTGAGCCCCAAACTTTCTCGAACCAATTCCTCCGTGAGGGGCTGAGAAGACAATTGTTCAAAAATGGAAATAGCATCTCGCATTCCACCCTCGGCGTACTTGGCTAAAAGTTCCAAAGCGGCGGGCTCGGCGCTGATCCCTTCTTTCTCGGCAATCCACTGAAGCCGCAAAGCGAGGTCTCTCTCGGAAACTCGTTTAAAATCATAACGTTGGCAACGCGAAATGATGGTTTCTGGAATTTTGTGGATTTCGGTCGTCGCCAAAATGAAGGTGACATGAGTGGGTGGTTCTTCGAGGGTCTTCAAAAGCGCATTGAAGGCATCTTTGGAAAGCTGTTGCACTTCATCAATGATATAGACTTTCGATTTCGCTCGCGTGGGGGCAAAGCGAATTTTCTCTCTAAGATCACGGATTTCGTCAATCCCGCGGTTGGAAGCCCCGTCAATTTCAATAAGGTCGATCAGCTCACCTTTGGTATTGAGAACGCAGAGTTCACACGCATTGCAAGCCTCGCCACTTTCCAGTCGATTCTCACACTGAATCGCCTTGCCAATGAGACGAGCGCAGCTCGTCTTTCCCGTACCCCTCGGTCCTGAAAACAAATAAGCATGAACCAGCTTATTTTGCTTCAGCGCTTGCAGCAATGTTGTACGAACCACATTCTGCCCTTGCAGATCTCCAAACGATTGCGGACGATATTTGAGGGTGAGGACTGTCATAAGGCGGAAAATGGGCTTTCAGGAAGCCAATAATACTCTTTTATGGCCAAATGGGTAGAGCTTTCACGAAAGTTAGCTACAATAAAAGCCATGGAAAAGCAGAAGGTGGAAACCATAATCATAGGGGCTGGAATTGCAGGAATTGCTTGTGCCCGTCAACTGGCGAAGCATAAAAAAGATTTCTTAGTGATTACCGAAGACATTGGGGGAAGGATATTACTTTCTAAAAATGGTCGTATCAACTATGGAGCTTATTTCGTATTGAGCAATTATCGTAATGTTCTGCCCCTTGTCCAAAAAGGAGAGAAACTACATCCTTTTTTGGTGGAATTCCATGACAAATGGAAACATTACTATCATTTAATTAAAATTTTCAAGTATCCTCTTCAGACTCTTCGACTGATAAACCTCTTGCTTAAATTTAAATCGAAATACGAGCGTTTCAAAAGAATGTCTGAAGACAAAAGCCAAAAAGTACTTATTGAAAGCGACCCGGATTTAAAAAAACTTTACTTTCAGGCTGCAGACGAATTTATTAGAGAGAAGAAAATTTATAAAATCGCAAATAAGTTTTTGTCCGAAGGAGTCTACATGTGTACGTTTCTACCTTTATCTCAAGTTTCTGCCTTTGATTTTATGCGTCTTTGCCTTGGACTCATTTCGCCAGCCTATGAATTTACTTTTTTGCAGGAAAAGGCGATAAAAAGTTTCAAAAATAAAATCGTAATGGGCACTGTGAGTAAGATAATGAATGGTAAAGAATATGGTGTACAAACGAGTCGAGGAAAACTCTACAAAGGGAATAATGTTGTTGTGGCAACGTCACCTGTCATCGCAAAAAAACTGTGTGGCATCAAGAAGATAAAGTCAGGATCCAATGCCTATGTGTACCATATACAGGGGAAATTGAAAGATCAGTGGGAAAGAGGGCAATATGAACTTTTTGAAAGTAATTCACCTGTTATTTTTATTCGCAAACAAAGGGATGGGTCATTCATTTTTTATTCAAAAATAGCTCATCCTAACTTAAAGGATTTTTTTATTAAGCCAAGAATAATATTCAAAAAAAATTGGGAACCCGCTTTCAATATGATTGGAAATGAACTCTTAGATTGTGAACAAGGAAAAGCCCTCTACTTAATTGGCGATCACAATATCATTGGCCTGGAAGATTCTTACCTCACAGGCTTGTATGCAGCCAACAAAATCCTCCTCAAAGCAGTAAAAAGTAGTGTCAAATAATTTTCATTCATTCATGCTGCCTTCAATCACCGCCCGCATGGCTTTTTTAAAAGCTTTTTCACTGAACTGCTGGGCGTGCTGAGCAATTTTCTCGGCGTCGTATTCTTTTTCATTGATGAGAAGCTGGGTAAGTCCCGCTTCCATGCTTTCCACAGTTGGTTCTTCAAAGAATTGGCCGGTCACTCCTTCAATCATGGTTTCAGTGAGGCCTCCTTTGCGGAAAGCGAGCACGGGTTTTCCGCAAGCCATGGCTTCGACGGGAGCAATTCCAAAATCCTCTTCGCCCGGAAAAATAAAAGCACGGCAGTTTTCTAAGTATTCTTTAACCACTTCGTCCGATTTGAAACCCAGGAAATCGATGTTGGCTCCGGCTCTACGACGCAGCCGACCTTCATCATTCCCGCTCCCAATAATCACGAGTTTTTTGCCGACTTTATTGAAGAGCTCAATGGCCAGGTCGATCTTTTTGTAAGGCGTGAGAGTGGAGACAATCAAAAAATAGCCTTCATGTTTTTCATGCGGTTCGAAGTTTTCCGTATTCACGGGAGGGTAAATGACCTGAGATTCTTTGCGATAATATTTTCGAATACGCTGTTGCACGGTTTTAGAGTTGGCGAGCGCAATTTCCACTCTATCGGAGGCGAGAAAATCCCACTGGCGGATTTTATGCATAAGGCGAGTGACGAAGAATTCGCCCACTAGCCCGAGTTTCTGATCTTTCAAATACTGATGAGCGTAATCCCAAGCGTAACGCATGGGGGAGTGGTAATAACAAATATGCTTCGTCTCCAAATTGGTGACAATGCCGTGGGCATAAGCGCTGGAGCTGCTCACCACCACGTCGAAATCGCTGAAATCGAAATCTTCAATAGCGCCGGGCATAAAAGGAAAAAGAAATTTGTGGGAGCCGGGAAGAAAGCGTGGAAATTTTTGGAGTTTCGAAGTTCGAACCCGCTCTTTTGGAAAAACATGACCTGTTTTTCTCTCGTCGTACAGCAAGGTGTAAACAGGGGCATCCGGATACATGTCCATCAGCGTTCGAAGGACGCGTTCGGCGCCGCCCAGGCGGAGCAGAAAATCATGGACAAAGGCAATTTTCATACGAGCAGTTTAGCTAGTTTTTTCTAAATTCGGAAGCGAGCCGCTGGGCGGCGCCTTCCCAAGAGAATTTTTTAAGTTGTTCTTTGCCCTTCAACTTCAATCGTTCTCGAAGCGCGTGATCCTCCATCAACTTCAGCATTTGCGCCGCGAAACTTTTTGCGCTCCCCGTTTCCGCGTACAGTGCACCACCGTCCGCAACCTCTCTGAGCGGAGGAATGTCCGAACAAATAACATTACATCCGGCGGCAAAAGCTTGCAAAATTGGCAAACCAAAACCTTCTTCACGAGAAGGAAAAACCAAGGCCGTGGCCACACGAAAAATACTCGCCACTTCGCTGTCCGCAATATAACCGGGTGCGAGCACCGTTCCTTGCAAATCATCACTTTCCATTCGATGAAACAAATCGTTAAAGCCATGCCCAAACATTCCACCTAAAAACAATCGCCCTTTTGGGTGAATCTTTTGTACAAGTGCCCAAGCATCCAGCAGCACCATAAGGTTTTTCTTCGTTTCCAGTCGTCCAATAAAAAAGAACAAAGGCTCGTCTTCATGAAGATCGTAATGGCGCAATGTTGCCTTAATTTCTTTCTTCGTCACCGCCGGCAATTCCACTTCTCCATGAGGAACCACTAAAATTTGATCAGGATTCGCGCCATAGTACTTCATTAAATCGGACTTCACAGATTCGGTAGGCACGATCACTTTCTCTGCTTGCCATAGGGCTCGGCGAGTGGTCCATTCCAAGTAAAAACTTTGAAAAGCGCCATAGGCGATGGGGTATTTTTCGTAGGCGACGTCGTGCACCGTGATGTAACTTTTCTTGGGCGTAAAGTAAGGAAAAATATGCGCCGGCACAAACAAAATGTCGGGTTTATGAAGGAGCATTTCAAGACTGAGGCGAATCACGGTCCACAGTCTTGGAAAACAAATCCTCTTCTGCAATTTTCGAGGGAAGCGCTTGATCCATTTTGGGGTGTACAAGCGAAGCTCAAAATCTTTCATTTTCGGCAGAAGCGCCGAAATAATAAAAGTGCTGTACTGCTCAACGCCGGTGGGCGTATCTCGCGTGCTGCGCGACGCATCAATCCCTAGAATTTTTCGTCTTTTTTTCACGATCCGCTAAGGTTAGTGCCGAGATATTTTTCATCCCCGCTGCCTGTAGAACATCAGCGCAGCTGAGAAGAGTCGAACCGCTGGTTACTATATCATCTACAAGGATAATTTGACTACTCGGCGTTAGCCGAGTCTTCCTTCCCCCTCCCCCTTCCTCCACCACCTCAAAAGCCTCTTTCATGTTTTCCTTACGCTCTTCTCGTCTTCTTACATGCGACTGGAAGCCAGTATCTTTCACCCTCACGAGCCCATTCCAAACGCGCCCGCCCAAACTTCTAGCCACCGCTTTTGCCAGCAGCTCCGCCTGGTTATAACCGCGTTCAAGAAGCCGACTCGAGTGAAGCGGAACAGGAACAAAAATCAAATGCTCAAAATCGATGGAAAGGAGCTTTAGCGACTCCACAAGTCCGGGCACAAAAATCCTAAAAATGTCCGATTGGTGAGAATATTTAAAAGGATAAATGAGCTCAGCCAAAAGAGATTTCTCAAGGTAAAAGTAAGGAGACACAACGGAAAGCCCCTCAAGTTCTCTACGATGCGGAGTAAATTTCAACTCCTCAAAACACCTTGAGCAAAGCACTTCCCCAAGCAAGCCGCAGTGCAGACAAGGGGAGGGGAACAAAATTCGAGTCAATGTTCTGAGCATTCTTTCCTTATACCACAAAGCACCTGAAAAAAACCTGAAATTTTCAAAAAAGCCCTCGCCACCACCAAGCCAAACTGCTAAACTTGACTCAATTATGACGATGAATCATCCACCTAAAAAACCTTCTCACCCGAAGGGACGCTTTGGAGCCCACTCGGCGAAGCCGAGCTTTAAAAAAAGAAATCCTTTTCGTCGTCACGTCCATGAAAAATCCTGTGGCGTGATTCTTTACCGAACCCATCAAGGGCAGCGGGACTATCTACTGCTTCACTACCCGGGCGGTCACTGGGATTTTCCGAAAGGGCACGTGGAATCAATCGATCCAGATGAACAGGGCACGGCACTTCGCGAACTCAAAGAAGAGACTGGGATTTCAGAAATCATCTTCACGAACGGGTATCGCGAACCCATGTATTATGAATTCAATCGAGGATTCAAGGAACGGGTCAAAAAAGTGGTGGTTTATTTCCTCGCCAAAACCAAACAGATGGAAGTCAGCATTTCTTTTGAACACCAAAACTTCAAATGGCTTCCTTACGATCAGGCTCTCGAGACCTTAACTTACGAAAACGCCCGAGCTCTGCTCCGCAAAGCGGAAAAACATCTCCCACTCGCCGAAGGCGAGCCTACAAAAGGTGAGCCTATCAAAAAGAGTGCTGTATAATTTTCAATTATGAATTTCGACGAAGCTTATGCCAAACTGAGTCCCGAGCAAAAAACGGCCGTTGATCACTTGGAGGGCCCCATGATGGTGCTGGCCGGACCGGGCACGGGGAAAACTCAAATCATTGCACTGCGAATTGCACAAATTTTAAAGCGCACACAAATGGCGCCTCAGAATATTCTTTGCCTCACTTTTACCGATTCCGGAGTGGTGGCGATGCGGACCCGCTTGCTTGAAATGATTGGCTCCACAGCCTACCGCGTGCGCATTCATACGTTCCATTCCTTTTGTAACGAAGTCATCCAAGAAAATCCGGAAACCTTTCTTTTTGCCCGCGAACTTCAGCCCCTTACGGATCTTGAGCGCATCCAACTTTTCCGTGGAATTCTTGACGAAATGCCCGCTGCCTCCCCGCTTACTCCTTTTGCAAATCCCTACCTCTACCTTCGAGACATCAGCAAAGCGATTCAAGATTTGAAGCGCGAAAACATCACGCCTAAAACCTTCGAACAAACCCTCTCCGACCTTGAAAAATCCTTAGAAGAACAGGGTGAAACCCTGGAAACCTTCACGGCCAATCACTCCAACTCGCTGAAAGAAGGTGATTTTGAAGAGCTCCAAACAAAACTCATCGGAACCGTCTTCAGCCCACTTTTTTTAGACCTTGACCTAAGTGACAAAAAACAGCGCACCCTCTTAAAATCAGCCTTGAAGGATCTCTACCTCGACCTGAAGAATCAAGCTCCAAAACAAAGAGCTCTCCTCCAAATATTTGAAAATTACCAGGAAAAACTTCAAAAGCGCGGCCGCTACGATTATGAAGATATGGTGCTTTTTGTGGTCCGAAAATTTCAGGAAGAGGAGACCCTGCTCGCTCGCTACCAAGAGCAATTCCAATACATTCTTGTGGATGAATACCAAGACACCAACAGTACGCAAAACGAAGTTCTGCGGCTCCTCACTTCCTATTTTGAAAATCCCAATGTTTTCGTGGTGGGGGATGACAAGCAATCCATTTATCGATTTCAAGGAGCATCCTTGGAAAACATGCTGAGCTTCCATAGTTTGTATAAAAAAAGTGTTCAGCTCGTTTCGCTCAAAGACAACTATCGAAGTCAGCAAGCCATTTTGGATGCAGCAGCTTCGCTCATCGAACACTCCACAAACTCTCTCACCAAACAAATCCCAAGTCTCAACTCTGCACTGATTTCCACGGTTTCTCATCCCACCCGGCCTCTCCAATTAGCCGAGTTCGAAAACCCTCGCACGGAACTGTACTTCATCGCAAAACAAATCCAAAAACTCATTTCAGAGAATATTCACCCTTCTGAAATTGCAATCATTTACCGCAATCACCGCGATGCCCATGAGCTCACCGAACTTTTTTTACGCATGAACCTTCCTTTTCGAGTCTTGGCCGGCCACGACATTTTGAAAGACAAAGAAATCTCTAAACTTATTGGCCTTCTTCGAACCCTCACTCAGCTGAGTGACGAACATCAATTATTCACAACTTTAAACGCTGATTTTTTCGGCTTCAATCCCGTCGATCTTGCCAAAATTTCCATCGCCGCTTATAGAACGAAACAAGGACTCTTTGAAGCGATGCTGGCTTCCGAAATTTTCCAACCCTTTACCGGGAAACTTTCCGCATGGAGCAACTTAAGCTTAAACCTTCCTCTCGCTGAATTTTTTGATCGCCTGCTCAAAGAATCGGGCTATCTCGACTTCATTCTTGCCAAAGAAAACAAGCTCGAACATTTGAATCGATTGAACACTCTTTTTGATGAACTTAAAAAACTCAACTACGGCAATTCCGAAATGACCCTTAAGGATTTCCTGGATTATCTCGACTTACTCAAGGAGAACGAACTCACATTGGCGGAGCATGAACTTGCCACCACCACCGCACAAAGTGCGGCAATACCAAAAAGTGCGGGAAATGCCAACGGTGCTATCCGTCTCCTAACCGCGCACAAATCAAAGGGACTCGAATTTGAACATGTGTTCATCATTAATTGCGTCGATAAACACTGGGGCAACCTTCCTTCGCGTGACAAGCTCAAACTCCCTCCCACTTTACTTAGAATTCCGCTCCCGCACGAACGAAACGAAGAAGAAAGACGCTTATTTTATGTGGCGCTCACGCGAGCAAAAAAAAACGTCACTCTAAGTTACCCAAAAACCAACGGAAACCGGCGCCCCGTCATGCCCTCAGAATTCTTGAGTGAAATTACTCCAGAACTTCTTCAGCGAGTAGACACGGCTCCCATTGAAAACGATGCACTCGCACATTTGTCCACTCTCTTTTTTCAGATTCCAAAAGCCCCCGCCGAAGAAGAAAGAGTTTTCATAAAAAGCCTCCTCGAAAATTACACCCTCAGCGTCACACACCTCAATAACTACCTCCGCTGCCCAAGACTTTTCTATTACAATAACATTCTGCGCGTTCCCAGCGCTAAAACACACCATCAGGCATATGGAACCGCCATTCACGAGTCTCTGAAAGACTGGCTGCTCGGCGCAGCCGAGTCTTCCCCTGTCCCTACAAAACAATTTCTCATCGAACAGTTCGAACATCACCTCAGCCGCGAAATCCTCAGCAAACAAGAATTCCGTGGTGGTCTTGAACTTGGTCAAAAAACCCTCGCCGCTTACTACGATCACTACAGTCAAACGCAAAACACCAACGTGCTCGTGGAGTACAACTTTGCCAGCCACGGCGTGACCCTCGACGGTGTTCCCATCACTGGGAAACTGGACAAGATTGAAGTCCTAGACGAAGCCGCCAAAACCGTTCACGTCGTCGATTACAAAACCGGCAACCCCGACAGCAAATCAGCCGAACTCGCCCCCGGTGGGGAGTACCGCCGCCAAATCGCCTTTTACCAACTCCTTTGCAATAACTCACAAAAATTCCCTTACAAAATGGTCAGCGGCGAAATCGACTTTGTCCAGCCCAGCAAAAAATCCCAACAATTCATCAAAAAATCCTTCACCATCACCGAAGACGAACTCAACAACTTAAAAACCCTCATCCTCGACGTCTACTCCGACATCCAAAACCTACGCTTCTTAAGTCCCGATGAATTTGAAACTTGTGGAGAATGCGAGTACTGTAAGCCCTTAAAACAGTAAGCCGCAACAAATTATGGAAGAAGAAATGCCCTTTGATCGAGTGGCTCTCGTGGTGGTGGATGGAGTGGGCTGTGGCCCGGCGCACGATACCGCCTCCAACTTCCCTCGTGACCTAGATTCCAACAGCCTTCTCAATGCTTCAAGAGTTCATGCCATAAACGCCCCGGGTCTTCAAAGAATGGGTTTGGCGAATATCCCAGGCTTGGAAGGCATAAATACCATGAATCGAGTGCCTATTGAAGGAGCCTTTGGAGCCATGGAGCCAAACTTTACAGGGAACGGCAGTCCCGAAGGCCATCAAGCTTTGGCAGGCCACATTGTGGAAGACCCCTATCAGTTGTTTGATGAAACTGGATTTCCTACTGAGTTGGTGGAAATTGTACGAGCAGCCGCTCAAAGTGTTCTCCGTAGGGAAGTCGAAGTGGTACGAAATCCGGGAACGGATGACGTTCCGGGCATAGATTTTATTGCCCGAACAGGGGAGTGCCATTTGGAAAGCCTCGACCCATCAAAACCTTTTCGCCTCCCCATTTACGCTTCCAGCGACAGTTTGGTTCAAATCGCCCTCAGTCAGGATGTTGTGCCTCAAGCCACCATTCGAGCGGTAGGTGAGGCGGTTCGTGAAGCGCTCGATCGAAGTTCTTTTCGTGTGGCTCGAGTCATTATGCGTCCCTTTATAGGAGGACCGGGTACCTTCGAACGAGTGTCCAAAGATCGCATTGATTTTGGGGTGGATCCCGATCAGCCCACTCTTATCGATCATTTCACTAAGGCAAAAATTCCCGTCTGGGGCGTTGGAAAAGCACCCAGCATGTTCAATGGAAGAGGTTTCCAAAAAGAAAGAATTTTTAAAGGGGCGGACGATAAAGATCGAATTGAGCGTGTTGCGGCTTGGTTTG
Source organism: uncultured Candidatus Peribacteria bacterium (assembly GCA_964359495.1). GTDB lineage: Bacteria > Patescibacteriota > Gracilibacteria > UBA1369 > 2-02-FULL-48-14 > 2-02-FULL-48-14. Next base: position 2,787 of record CAYHTG010000014.1, on the reverse strand, counting down.
ATGTTACAGCCAGAACCACTTCCGGCTTTATGTTCGCCAATTTGGTAGCAACGGACGAACTTTGGGGTCATCCGCGTAAACCCAAAGAATATGTAGAGCATCTCAATGGTGTATCCGGAGTGCTGGAAGATATCCAGTCATGTATGACACCTCGAGATCTTCTTATTGTAACTTCCGACCACGGGAACGATCCCACTCAAACTAAACACAGAAATCACACTCGTGAAAGAGTGCCGCTCTTAGTGTTTTCGCCTGGAATCACCGGGCCCGTTAATTTGGGCATCCGTGGAAGTTTCGCAGATTTAGCCGCCACCTTTGCCGAAAACTTCGGTCTTCGCGACAAACTCAAAACAGACACGAGCTTCCTGGACAGTTTAAGAAGTTAATGTGTATGGTGGGCGATAATGGATTCGAACCATCGACCTCCACAATGTCAATGTGGCGCTCTAACCAACTGAGCTAACCGCCCCCCTGGGCGAAGCCCAGTATGCCCCTTCAGGCCAAGCCATTCTACTGAATCCGCGTCACCCCTGCAAGTTTTCCCGCGCTAATACTTTTACCTTGGGACTGAAGACCGCTCAAAACCTGCTCGAGAGAAAGATCTCCATCGGAAGAGGCCTCCATTAAAAGCTCCGCCACTTTGGCACTGATTTTTGCTGTTGCCTGGGATGTCCCACTTTTGTACCCATACTCATTGTCCGGCAGAGAAGAACGAACATGGTAACCGTAGGCCGCTACGTCCACCCAATCACCATAGTTCGAGTTGGGCATCTTATTGCCGGCACTATCTACGCCCGCTACCGCAATGGTATGTTCGTATTGCGCCGGGTAAAAACCGCTATTCTTATTATTATTTCCGGCCGCCGCCACCATAATAATGTCCTTTTTGTAAGCTTTCTCGACGAGAGTTTCCAAAGCGTAAGACTTCGTGCTCACGCCGAAGCTCATATTGATCATATCTACGTCATCTTCAATGGCTTTCGAAACAGCTTCAATCACATTGGAGAGCTTTCCCCCCTTCGAATCCACAATTTTATAAGGGATAATCTCTATACCTTCGACTCCACTCGAAATGATGCCCGCCACATGAGTTCCATGGCCAACGTCGTCGTACATGGTGGTGTTGTCTGAAATGGTATTCCAACCTGTTAAAACGGGATTTCCATCAAAAATTTCATGATCGCTGTCAATACCGCTGTCAATCACCGCCACTTGAATCATCTCGTCATCTTCCACCTCCGAACTCAGCTCAACCGGTTCCGACTTCGAACTTGAAAAAAACCAATCGTAATAGGGCCCCATCAGTTCCACGTCCTGATCCACTTCCACATGAGCAAATTCAGGAATCGCTTCTCGATATTCGTCCGCCGCGGTGGCCAGTTCCACAATAGAAAGGGAACTTACAGGTTGAAGAAGCAGCATTCTTTCGTCGGGAAGGCCCGGGTTCAAAGTGACCACTAAACCGGTATTTTCTCGATCCGCTACCGGAATGGGAATGAGCGCATCCGCTTGTAAGAGCTCTGCGATTAAAGGCGATTTTTCCTCTTGTGTGGCAAAAAGGTCCTCCACCACCATTTCGTGCTTTGCGTTAAGAACACGGAGGTTTTCGAGCGAGTCGGCGGTGAAGTATTCAGGCCGGTTTTGAGCCTCTATAAAGCCAAAAACGAGTGCCAAGCTGAGGACGAAAACAAGCGGAACAGTCGATAACCAGGGCTTTTTCATGGCGTGATAACAGGTTACTTATGCAGATTGTAACGATTTCGCAACAAAAAGACTAGACAAGTTGCTCGGAATTGTATATAATCACGACTTATTTGATGTTTAGTCAAATAGGAAATCAGATTACTTACGGTTGAGAGAGGGCTCTTCATGGCGTGGAGGGGGCCCTCTTTTTTTACTGCTGCTTCCCAAAACGACAAAATTATGGTAAAATTAAAAGATAGAATTGATTATTAGGCTGGTATCCCTTAAATTGATAGTCCTTTATGTCAGATGGAGATTACACTGTAGGAACAGGATTTACCGGAGGCTTCAGCTATGGAGACCCTCAGTCTTCGCAGCCCGCCGGGCAGCAGCCGGCACAAGCTCAACCCACCACTGCAGCGCCAGCTGCAGCTTTTCCTCCTGCTCCCACTCCCGTCCCTCCCATCGCGCCTGCTGCTCCCATGCCTCCGCCTCCTATGGCACCGCTGCCAAGCTATTCGGCACCCACTGCACCCACTGCAGCGCCAGCTGCAGCTTTTCCCACCGTCCCTCCACCCGCACCAGCGCCTCTGGCCCCTATGGCCGGAATGATGGGCGATGCCGGAATGGGCGATCAAGGTAGCCAGCCCCCTTTCGACCCCAGCTATGTGTTTGGGGCGAAAATGAAGACTTTCACCACAAGCATTAAGATTCCCTCTCACAGTCTTAAATTTGATGAGAACCTCTTCATCAACCTGCTTGCCGGTTCCATTTCTCTTTCGAAGGACGAAAAACGAAAAATCATTGATAGCATTCCCAAACTTCGCCAAGAACAAGTGGACGAGCTCGTCCGCATTTTTGAAGAAGAACGCCAAAAGTTCGTGGAACTTTCCCCCAAACACGGCGCTCAACTGAAAAAACTCGAAGACGAACACGCCGCCGACTGGCGCGACCTCGAAATCTCCTACAAATCCGAACAAAAAGGCCAAGAAGACCAAAACAAGGCCGAAGAAATTCGAAAGCAGCTCGGTCTTTAGTATGCCCTCGCAAAATACACCATGGTGTCGGTTTTTTTGCCGGTGAAAATACAGTCGCGTTCCTTCG
>CAYHTG010000013.1:7057-22005 GCA_964359495.1 uncultured Candidatus Peribacteria bacterium | reverse complement strand
ATGATGGAGGATATCATCAAAGCGATGATGACATCAACAAGAGAAGTGGCGGCGGGCTGCGATTTCCGTGGGGGGTACTTCATTGGAAGGCGGGGAATTGATAAAACTATACAAGCGCCCATGTAAAATCACAAGGAATGGCAATTTTAGAAACTTCTTGTATGCCGGTTTTGACGAAGGTATAGTGCTTTCCGCTATGACTTTCCTAAAAACCCTCAAAAAACTCCGGAAGAGCAAAAAGATCCCGAAATGGGTGACTCGGCAACGAGTGCAATCGATGTTGATTCTGGCTTTGGCGCTGCTCCTGCTTTTTCAGATTGGCCAAGTCTCGGAACTGAGCGCGAAAGTCGAAAAAATGGATGTTTTGGAGGAGACCAGCAGTAATGTTCTCCAAGAGTGGAGCGAGGGGAAGGATTTCCTTACCGGCTTTGGAGGTGATCTGAATGAAATCCGAAAGTTTTTGCTGCTTCCCACTACGGATTACGATTTCGGAGAGATGGCCGAGGTGGATTTAGCGGAGGAGGAAGAGGAAGATTTGAACACCTTACTCTTTACTTATGTGGAGAAACTCGGGGAGTATGAAGAAAATAAAGCGCGTTATGACAGCAATTTGTCTGCATTCCAGGCTGCTTTGGGCGAAGTCTTTTGGGGAGAAAACGGTCTCAGCGTGAACAGCGCGGGTAACTTTGGAGATGAATCGGTGGATTTTAGTTTTTCGGATGCTTCAGGCTTTGAGCTTTTTAAGGTTTCCTTGGGCTATGACGGCTTGTTTGCCGTGGATACCTACGACGGTAAATTGGCCTTAAGTGACAAAAAATCAGTGCAGGCCGCGGTAGGAGACTTGAGAAATTTCGTGAGAGGAGATTTGGTCACCTTAAAAGAAAGAATTACTCTCATCAATACCCATCGGGCTTTGCTTGTCGGAGTCTTGGCCTCTTCTATGGTTCAAGATGCTTTAACTCAAGAAAGCCTTACTCTGGGAACGGAGTTGGAATCGAGCGATCGTTACTATTATCAAATTTTAAACAGTGACCACGCGCCGGTGGCGGAACTTGCTGTACTTAAGGAAGATGGTCTTATGGCACTCAAGTTAGAAAAACCGGTAGCTGACTATCCGGATGATTTTGTTCTGAGTGAAGTGGACGCAGAGTCGGTTTTGGTTTCGGCCATTCTCGACGGAGTGGATTCCCGAAGTGACAGGCAAATTCTTGTGGAAGAAAATCGGGCGGAAATTGAAAATATTTTTAAGGATACCGCCTTTAAGGCTGTACTTGGGGAACTGGATCTTGAGTTTGGCGCCGCTACGGAAACGGACACGCGCATTTCCTGGCCACTGACCAATGCAGCCGGTGAAACGCTTCGGGTGATTTTCCTTGATAAAGTTAGCGGTGAGGTGAAAGTGGAACATCCGGATGGACAAGATTCTCAAACGCTTTCCATGGCCGTAGAGGCTTTTGAACGGATGGGTAAAAAAAAACTTTCGACACCTTTGTTAGTCTAGCTTCATCAGATTCAGAACTTGTTGATGAGCCCAGCGATTTTAATATTCTCGTGATGGGCAAACATGGCTCCAATGTGGACACCATGATTTTTACAAACATTAATTCCGAGACGCGTGAAATCACCATGCTCAGCATTCCGCGCGATCTGTTTTACAAAGGACGAAAAATCAACAGCGTGTACGCCGAGTATGGGATTGAAGAACAGGTGCGATGGGTGGAAGACATCGTGGGTTATAAAATCCACAATTACATCCTCATTGATATGTATGTTTTCCGCGATGTGATTGATCTTATGGGCGGAGTGGACATCACTCTTGAGGAAGATCTGGTGGACCCTACCTATAAAACTTGTGATGAGGCGGGCTGTTCAACCTTATACTATGCAGCGGGGGAGCATCATTTGAATGGGACTGAAGCGTTGCGTATTGCGCGGTCCAGGCACAGCACCTCGGATTATTCACGCGCCGCAAGGCAGCAGCTGATTTTGGAAGGGATCAAAGACAAGGCCATGGGTCTTGGGATTGGGGACGCCGAGACGCTTTTGTCACTCATTTCCACCGTTCTTGAATCTACGGAAACGGACATAGAGGTGGACGATGCCATTCGTTATTATTTTCGCTATCAAAATTTTGGACTGAATGGGGGAAATGTTTTGAGCAGCGGAAACGTTTTGGATGCCGTCCCGGTTCCCGTGGGCTACGTGACTTCTCATCCAATTAAAACCTGTCTCGATGAAAGTAAGCCGGAAACTTGTACCGAAAGTTTTGCCATCGACACCTTGATGCCTGCCGGTGGGAACTGGGGACTGATTCGAAGTTATGTTCAGGAGATTTTGAATGGAGATTAGCGGAACAAATTACTGTGATTGTCGGTAGCAATGAAAGTGATCGCTTCTTTCAACTTTTCCATTTTTCTCCTTCCTGAGGACTTCAAGCGAGCATAATCTTTCCGAAATTGTTTGCTGGTTTGGAATGCCCTCATTGTTTGAATTTAAAGTTCATCTTTCGTGAGGAAATAATCAATGCCGGTCTTACCTTTATCGATTTTTGATCTGAAAAAGGAAATGGTACGAGTACAATGTCACCTTGAATCAATTTCATAGTTTTATAGACTCATCAAATAAATTGTCGTCGGCATCACCCTCCCAAAACTTGAACGATTTCTCAGCTAACCTGTAAGTATCTTTTGTTTTCCATTCGTCATCGATTTCAAGGTGATCCTTGAAGATAGGTTTAACCTCGTACATGGGCTTTGAATGGCTCATTACGATGTATCTAATATTCTTTCCTTCCGCCTCTCTCCAGAGCTTAGTCAAGTTTTGACGCCAGGTTTTCACGCTAATGATTTTGGTGGTCATATTTAAAATGTTACAGAATTCGTTACATTTTAATGATATCAAATTTTCCACACGATGTCTATAAAGTTCATCAAGAATAAACTTTTCTTTTTAGAAAGTCCTGAAATTTTCCTGAAATAAACCTGAATTATTCTTGAAACCTGTTAAAGAGGTCTCTCTCCCGGCCTTAGCGACAGCACTTCGTTTCCGTGGCGCGTAATAAGCAGGGTGTGTTCGTGTTGGATGGCAAGGGAGCCGTCGCGGGTGATGATGGTCCAGTTGTCGTCGAGGGTTTCAATGGCGGGGCGGCCCATGGCGATGATGGGTTCGATGGCGATGCACATTCCTTCGTAAAGTTCTTCGCCTTCGCCGGGTTCACCGTAGTTGCAAACGTAGGGAGGTTCGTGAAGGGTGTGGCCAATGCCGTGGCCGGTGAGTTCTTCAATAATACTGAAGCCGGCGTCTTCCACAATAGTTTGAATGGCGTGACCGATGTCGCCCACATGATTTCCCGGTTTGGCCTGAGCCACTCCTTTCCAAAGGGAGGCGATGCAAGTGTCCACAAAACGTTGGGCTTCGGGCGCAGTTTCATGACCCACGATGCAGGCAACGGCAGAATCGGTATTCATGCCATTTATAATCACACCGCAATCAATGGAGAGGATGTCGCCCTTTTGCATGGGAATTTTATTGGGAGGTGTGTGTACCACTTCGTCGTTCACGGAGGTACACAGAATGTTCTGGTAGCCCTTATACCCTTTAAAACCGGGTTCTACTTGATAGTGGCGGAAAAGTTCTTCGGCTTTCTTCTCAAGGTCCATGGTGCTCATGCCGGGCTCCAAATATTTCTCCAGCGCATCTAAAATGAGGCCCAAAAATTTCCCGGACACACGCATCGATTCAATTTCTTTTCCCGTTTTTGGAGTTACTTTTTTTCGCATGGAAAGTTGGGCTTAAGAACTTCTACAGTGTCCTTGGTCACTCCTTCAATGTTTTGCTCTCCATTGACGGTGAGCATTTTACCTTGGGCTTTATAAGAGTCGATAACCGGGACGGTTTTTTGGAGAAAATTATCAAGGCGAGTTCGAATAGCGGTAGGTGTATCATCTTGGCGAGTGATGAGCTCGCCGCCACAATTTTCGCAAGTATTTTTGTCGTAAAAAGCGGGGAAGGTGCTTTTGCAGTTTTTACAAATGCGGCGCGTGGTCAGGCGCTTCAAAGCCTCCGCTTCGCTGAGTTCAATGAGCAGCCCCATGAAATCACGATTTTCTTTCGCCATGAGTTCATCGAAGAGTTTCTGTTGATCCCCGGAGCGGGGGACACCGTCGAATAGGACAGGGGAGGGGGAGAGATTCGGCTCCGCCGAAGATGGAAGATGATGTAAAAAATCTGCAACAATTTCCATTACGACTTCACTGGGAACCAAGTTGCCGGCCTCGATGATGGATTTCACTTTCTTTCCAAGTTCACTGTCTTCGGCGGCCAGACGACGAAGCTCCGCACCGGTTTCGAAAACAGTAAGCCCACAACGCTCGGCGATGAATTTACTTTGCGTGCCTTTGCCGGAGCCCTGCATTCCGAATAAAACGAGGTCCATGTTTTATAATGATGTGGCCGTCGGCCACGTTATTGCTTAGCCTCCGCTACGCTGCGGCTTAGCCTTTATAAAAACGTTCGTAGTGATGAGTGAGGAGTTCGGCGTTGATTTTACGAACCAAGTCGAGCACCACACCCACTATAATAATAACTCCGGCGCCGCTCACCACCATGGGCACGCTTCCCACGGAAAGTTCCGAGAAGAGAAGCTGCAAAACTATGGGCAAAACGGCAACAATGGCAATCATAGTACCCCCGAAAAGATTCATACGGTTCGAAACCTTTCCCAGGTACTCCGAGGTTTCCTTTCCGGGACGAAGCCCGGCCACAAAGCCTCCGCGCTTTTGAATGTTATCCGCTATTTCTTCGGGCTTAAATACAATGCTCACGTAGAAGAAAGTGAAAGCAATTACCAGGAAAAAGTAAGTGCCGATGTAAGTCCAGCTTTGAGCATTGAATTGAGCCGTGGTGAATCGGCCGATGGCTTTGACCCATTCCGAATCGGCGTAGAGTAAAAATTGACCAATAATAGAAGGGAAGGTGACCAAAGAAACGGCAAAGATAATAGGAATCATTCCCGCTTGATTCACACGAATGGGGAGGAAGGACTGCTGAGCTTTTGCGCGCCCGCGCTGTCCCGCATAAGTCACCGGAATACGGCGCTGACCTTCGGTAAACATGACCACCACCAAGGTGAAGAGAAGCGCAAATAGGAGCATGGCCACCATGGGTAAAAGGCGTTCCGGCTCGTTTTGCGCAAGCTTTAAAGTGGGCCCGACTATGGTGGGCATAGATGCCACGATACCCGCAAAAATCAAAATCGAAGTTCCATTTCCAATTCCTTTTTCGGTGATCACTTCTCCCAGCCACATGAGCACCACGGTGCCGGCGGAAATCACCAGCATGATTGGAATAATGGTCATTGGGTCACTCAGGTTTTCAATAATCGGCACTTGAGCTTGTGTGTTCAAAAGTGTGATCATTCCATAAGATTGCAAGAATGCGAGAGGGAAGGTGAGCCAGCGCGTCCATCGGTTGAGACGTTTTCGTCCCTGCTCGCCTTCTTTGGAGATTTCTTCAAAACGAGGAATAATAACGGTGAGCAGTTGCACGATGATGGAAGCATTGATGTAAGGGGAAAGTCCCATGAGTACAATGGAAAAATTCTCAGCGCTTCCTCCGGTGAGGAGACTGAAAGCACCCAGCAGGGAATTTTTATCGAAGACATATTGAAGAGCCTCCTTGTTGACCTCGGGAATAGTGATGTGCGTCATGAGTCGGTAAACCGCAATAATTCCCAGCGTAAAAAGAATTTTCTTACGAAGGTCTTTGGAGTGCCAAATTTGTGCCAGGACTTTAAACACGTGGATAGGATAACTGATTTAAAAAGATTACTTAAGCTCTTTTTTTAATGCGCTTCCGCTTAGCTCCAGCGTGCCACCGGCATTTTCTACTTTCTTTTTGGCTGATTCAGAAGCTTTATCTACGATAATAGTTAGTTTCAGTTTGAGTTCACCGGTTCCAAGGAGTTTGATTTTTCCTTGCCTCGTGACCACACGTTTTTCGTGGAGCGCCTTGGAGTCTACAGTGTCCCCGTCGGCGAAAACCTCGAGTTGTTCCAAGTTCACCGTTCGGTAAATTTCTTTGTTGAAATTCTTAAAGCCTTTCATTTTTGGCATACGGCGAACGAGAGGAGTTTGACCTCCTTCGAAAGCGGCTCGGACCCCGGAACCTGTACGTGATCCTTGTCCTTTGATTCCGCGTCCGGAGTAGTTTCCTCCCGACTGACCACGGCCAAGTCTTTTCTTGCTGATTGCGCTACCGGGATTGGGTTTTAGTGTGTGTTGTTTCATGGTTGGTCGGGTTTATCGGATTCAGGGAGAGGCTTCGCCTCGTCTTCTTTTAATGGGCTACGCTTCGCTCCGCCTAGTTCCAGCCTCTTATCCGCGTCAACCATTTTTTTGGCTTCCGATCGAGACATTTGCTTCACTTCGGGTGCACTTCGTCCTTCCGAAGCTTCATCGTCCGGTCTTTCCTTCTTTTCTTTTATGCGATCGGTCTCCATATCGGCGCGTACTCGAAGTTGAGTGAGGGCTTTGTAAGTGGCTTTTGCGGTATTGATTTTATTGTTGGATCCCAGGGATTTAGAGAGCACATTGTGAACTCCTACGAGTTCCATGATTTGTCGAACCGCACCTCCGGCGATGATTCCCGTTCCAAGACTCGCGGGCTTAATCAACACGATAGAAGCTTTGTATTTTACTTGTACGTAGTGAGGAATGCTTCCGTTGTAGATGGGGATGCGAATCAACTTTTTCTTCGCTTTTGCAACCGCCTTTTGTATGGCCAGTTGCACTTCGGTTGCTTTTCCAATCCCGTAACCCACGGTACCCTTTTTATCTCCAATCACTACGGTGGCTCGGAAGCGGAGTCGTCGTCCTCCTTTAACCACACGTGTCACACGATCAACTTGCACGACTTGCTCTTCGAATTCTTTGACTTCTTTGGTGTAGGGTCTTTTTCCGGGTCTAGGCATAAGGGGGTTAGTTAGGAACAATCTCGGCTTCGCCGAGTATTAGAATACAAGGCCAGCTTCACGGGCGCCATCAGCTACCGCTTGCACGCGGCCGTGATACTTATAACCATTTCTATCGAATACGCAAGTTTTCAGGCCTTCGGCCAGGGCTTTTTCACCGATTGCTTTTCCAATTTCTTTTGCACGCTCTACTTTGGTCTTTTTAGAAGCGCTTCCGCTTCGCTTCGCGTGATCACTTACCGAGGCCAGTACTTTGTGAGCGACATCGTCTACGAGTTGAGCGTAAGTGAAGCGCAAGCTGCGGAACACAACGAGACGAGGGCACTCGGCGCTGCCGGCTAGGCGTGCACGAATGCGCAAGTGTCGGCGAGCTCGGTGGTCGGATTTAGTTTTAGGTTTGTTCATAGGGTAATTATTTTAGAGGGGGGGGGAGGGAATTCTCGGCTTCGCCGAGCGTTATGCAGCGACGGCTTTAGCGGCGGCCTTACCTGCCTTGCGGCGGATATGTTCATCGCTGTATTTAATGCCTTTCCCTTTATAAGGTTCAGGCTTGCGGAATTCACGAATTTCAGCAGCCGTTTGTCCAACGAGCTGTTTATCAATCCCAGAAATATACAGAATATTTTTCTTTTCTTCATCCACTTTGAAGGTGATCCCGGCCGGGGTGGGGTATTCAATGGGATGAGAATAACCCAAACTGAGCACCAACTTGTTTCCTTGTATGGCGACACGGTAACCCACTCCGTTGATTTCAAGAGTTTTGGAGTAACCTTGCGTGACTCCAATCACCATATTCTGAATTAAGGTTCGAGTGAGTCCATGGAGGGCATGTTTGATTTTGCTCTCATCGTCACGCGTCACCACAATTTCAGTTTCTTTTACGCTTACCGTAATAAGAGGATTTGGTTTCCAAGACAATTCTCCCTTTGGTCCTTTGATGGTGAGTATCCCATCGGAGGCTTGCTGAGCCGTCACACCTGCGGGGATAGTAACCGGATTTTTACCTATTCGAGACATAAGAAGTTAATTAGAAAATTTCACAAAGATACTCGCCGCCGAGCTTTTGCTTTCGCGCATCGTCCCCACTCATGATTCCTTTTGGAGTGGAAATAATGGCCAGACCAAGTCCGTTCAAAACCCGAGGAATTTCTTTTGAGTGTATGTAAATACGTTGACCCGGTTTACTGATGGAACGTAAGTGAAGATCTTGTCGATTTTCAGGAATTTCAACCACAAGTTCTTTCGTTACTCCTTCTCCGGTGACTTGTAAGCTTAGCACGTAGCCTTTTTCCTTGAGTACCTTACAAATGGACGCCTTCATGTTGGAATAAGGGACATGCACGAGCGTCTTTCGAGCACGAGCAGCGTTTCGAAGTCGGGTGAGAAGGTCGGAGATGGGATCGGTTACTGGCATTTGAGTGTTATTAAGTGCTACCAAGAAGATTTTACTACTCCCATGAGTTGGCCGTGCCTGGCGAGTTCACGGAAACATATGCGGCAGAGGTCGAAACGACGAATGTATCCATGGACGCGCCCACACTTGTGGCAGCGGTTGTACATTTTTACGGCTTGCCCCGGTTTGGGTTTGAGACCCAGTGCCAGACGATGACGCACTGCGTCGCGCCTTTTGGCCGCCTTGTTAATCATTGAAAGTTTTGCCATAAATTTTTTAATTAATTGGGTTAGTTTTTTATTTTTTATGCGCGCTCCGCTTCGCTCCGCGTAGTTGCGGCTTAGGCTCATCTCGGAAAGGAAAACCAAGGGCTTTCAAAAGAAGGTAGGCACCTTGATTGTCTTTGGCTGTGGTGCACACACTCACTTGAAGACCGTGGCTTTTCACTAATTTATCTTGGCTGACTTCAGGGAAAATCGTGCAATCTTCAATTCCGAGGTTGAAATTCCCTTGACCGTCGAATCCACGGCTGCTGATTCCACGAAAATCACGAACACGAGGAAGGGCAATATTCACAAGTCGAGCAATAAAGTCGTACATCTGGTTCCCACGAAGTGTGCTGTGAAGTCCAACGGGTAGACCGATGCGAAGCTTAAAGTTTGAGATAGCTTTTCGCGCCTTTCGAAGCACAGGTTTTTGACCTGTAATTTCAGCCAGGCTGGTTTCCACATAGCTAAAGTCCTTGGTTCCACCGGTGACCAGGCTTCCAATCCCTACGTTTACCGTTACTTTGGTCAACTTGGGAACATGGTTGGCATTTTTGGTGCCCAGCTCTTTCACGAGCATAGGGACAACTTCCTTGGTGTATTTATCTTGTAAATAAGTCATTTTTATCAGTTGTCTGTTAAATAAGAGTATTACTTTTTTTGGCTATGCGTTCTTTTTTACCATCTTTATTGATGCGGTAACCCACTCTGGTCGCTTTTTTCGTTTTTGGATCGAGGAGCATGACATTGGAAGCATGAAGAGGTGCTTCGAAGGTCACCTTTTGGCCGGCTCGTTGCTTCGTCTTTTTCATGTGGCGAACCACTTTGTTGATTCCTTCCACAACGACTCGGCCGCTCTTATTGACCACACGTAGAACCTTTCCGGTTTTGTTGCGGTCTTTTCCAGCAATTACGATTACATTGTCTCCAGTTTTAATTTTCATAACACTTCAGGAGCTAAAGAAATAATTTTTTGGAATCCTCGTTCACGCAGTTCGCGAGCTACAGGACCGAAGACGCGAGTCCCTTTGGGTATTTTGTCCTTTCCAATAATCACGACAGCATTTTCATCGAAGCGAACATAGGAACCATCTTTGCGCTTGGTGTTCTTGTTCGTGCGCACAATCACGGCTCGTTGCACCGTTTTTTGCTTCACCGCTCCTTTGGGGGAGGCCTTCTTCACGGAGACAATGATTTCATCTCCAATGTAGGCATAGCGACGCTTCGAGCTTCCGAGCACCTTGATGCACATAACCTCTTTGGCTCCGCTGTTATCGGCGACTTGTAGTACGGTTTGTTGCTGAATCATATTATTTAGTTGCAGGTTGTTCCACGGACCATCTCTTGAGTTTGGAGAGGGGGCGCGTTTCGTAAATGGTTACTTTATCTCCGACTTTGTGCTCATTTTTTTCGTCGTGAGCATGGAACTTCGCAGCTACCATGAAGCGTTTTTTGTACTTCGGGTGTTGACGGGAAGTTTCCACTTTTACAACGATTGTTTTTGCGCCGGATTTGGAGACGACGACGCCTTGTTTACTTCTCATAAATTAGTGTTAGAGGGGACCTCTTTCGAGGAGCTGCTGTTTAAAGTTTGGATGCGAGCAATTTGCTTTTGCCATAGTCCTTTAAAATGGTTTTGCTTCTCTTTACCTGTTCGAATGTTCAGTGTCAACTCGGCACTTGCCCTGATGATGCCTTCCATAAGCTTCATACGGTCGGTCAGACTCATCTTTCGAAGTTCTTCGGTGCTGTAAATTTTCAGGTCAGACATAGTTAATCTTTAGAAGAAATAAATCTCGTCTTTACAGGAAGCTTGTGGCCGGCGAGCTTAAGGGCATCACGGGCTACTTTTTCTTCTATTCCATCCATTTCAAAGAGCATGGTTCCCGGCTTTACCAAAACGGTGTAGCGATCCACATTACCTTTCCCCGATCCCATCGGGACTTCAGCGGCTTTCAAAGTGATGGGCTTGTGAGGGAAAACACGAATCCAAATTTTTCCGGTGCGTTGTACATGGTGAGCCAAAACACGGCGCGCCGCTTCGATTTGACGAGAAGAAACCTCGGAAATTTCGGTACTCTTGAGTCCAAAGCTTCCAAAAGCAAGCGTTGTTCCACCTTTCGAGACACCTTTGAACCCACCACGAAGGCGTTGCCATTTTCGATATTTTGCTCGTTTAGGAACTAACATAATTTATAAAGGTTTTACTGGGGAGGGAGTGTTCAGTTGGCGTTGAGTGTTTGCGAAGCTTTGATTGAAAACAAGGCCTTTGTTGACCCACACTTTCACGCCGATTTTTCCATAGGTGGTTTGAGCTTCAGCAAGGGCGTAGTCGATGTCGGCACGGAAGGTGTGAAGAGGAATTTGTCCCTCCGCGTAGAATTCCGTTCGGGAGATTTCAACTCCGTTCAAACGACCACTCATGCGCACTTTCATCCCTTTGGCACCGGCATCAATACCTTTTTTAATAGACATCTTTGCGGCTCGACGGTAGGACACACGACGTTCGATTTGCATGGCAATATTTTCCGCTACGAGCCAAGCATCCAATTCAGGTTTTTTGATTTCTTTAATATTGAGAGTGAATTTGTGCCCAAATGATTTTTCGAGCTCAGCTTTCAGAACTTCCACACTGGCACCTTGGCGTCCAATAATAACGCCCGGTTTGGCCGAATGAATGCTCAAAGTGATATCTTTAGCATTGCGTTGGAACTCAATACGAGAAATTCCGGAATCCTTCAGCTTGCTGCGGACAAACTTGCGAATTTGCAAGTCTTCATCCAGCATTTTCGCGTAGTTGCGTTTTCCAGCATACCAGCTGGAATCCCAGCTACGGATTATACCTGTTCTAAGCCCAATTGGATCAACTTTACTGCCCATGGTTTAAGATTGAGGGTTAGAAACTTTGAGATCTACTACTACAGAGATTTGCGCGGTTCTTTTGAGAATGGGGTGCGTGCGTCCTTTGGAGACTGAAACCCCACGTTTGTAAGTGGGACCTTTCGTGACCACAATTTCCTTAATGTAAAGGTTCTTTCGATTTTGCTTTAAATTATTTTCTGCGTTAGCGGCTGCCGAATCGATCACTTTGTAGAGGAGTAAAGCTCCTTTTTTTGGAGTGAACTTCAACTGATTCAGCGCATCCTCCACCATGGTGCCGCGGACGAGCCCAGCAATGAGATTAGCTTTCTTAGGTGAGATTCGAGTGTTTTTTAAGAGTGCTCTCATGCGGCTGGGGTAGTGGTTGTTTCTTTTGCTTTAAGCGGGTGGCCACGGAACTTGCGAGTGAAGGAAAATTCTCCGAGTCGATGACCCACCATGGCCTCCGTTACAAACACAGGGACATGGTCTTTCCCATTATGTACCGCGAAGGTGTAGCCCACGAACTCCGGCGCAATTTGACAGCGACGAGCCCAGGTTTTAATCACCCTTTTGTTATCGGGATTCATGTTGAGCACCTTTTTAAGGAGCTTCTGATCCACGTATGGTCCTTTGTAACTGCTTCGAGACATAGAACTTATTAATTAATGATGAGGTGTCGCCTGACGGTGACGGTTTTTTAAGCGCCTCCTTATTGCTTAGCAGATCCTTCGGATCCGCTTGGCGTGGCGATCATCTTACCTTTCCGGGTTCTCACAATCCAGCGATTCGTATCTTTGCGGCGGCGGGTTTTTACACCGAGTGCATGCAGACCCCAAGGAGTCTTAGGATATTTCATTCCGATTGGACAGCCTCCTTCACCTCCACCATGAGGATGGTCGTTGGGGTTCATGGCTTTCCCACGCACTTCCGGACGTTGTCCTCTGTGACGATTGCGGCCGGCTTTACCGATCGTCACTTTCCCGTGGTCCGCATTCGATACACGACCCACGGTGGCGTAGCACTCTTTGTCCACAAAACGCACTTCTCCGGAGGGGAGCTGCACTTGAGCATACTCACCATCCAGGGAAACAAGTTTTGCAGCACCGCCGGCAGTTTTGGCCAACTGTCCTTCACCGGAAAGGTTAATTTGAACGTTGTGAATTTCAAAACCCACCGGAATGTAATCGAGTTGCATCCGATTTCCCACTCGAGCCTTGGTCCTCTTGGCGGTCAAAATACGATCTCCCATTTTCATTCCTTCCGGAGCAAGGTGGTAACGGTATTCTCCATCTTTGTAGCAAACCAACATAATGAAAGCACTGCGATTGGGATCGTATTCAATGCTTTTTACTACCGCTTCCACATTGATTTTGTCAGTTTGTTTGAAATCAACCTGTCGAATGTGCGTTTTATTTCCGGAACCGCGGTGACGAACAGTAATGAGTCCTCGGCTGTTACGGCCCGCTTGCTCCTTCTTGGACAAAAGAAGTTGTTTGCGAGGTTTGTTCGTTGTGAGTTCCTCATAAGTGAGAACACTCATGTTCCGTTGACCGTTCGTCGTATTTTTTACTTTTCGTATAGGCATAATTATTTACTGGCTGTAAGAGTTTTAGCTTTTTTGGTCTCCGTTTTCTTTGCTTTGTTGATGTCGAGTTTCTCGCCTTTCTTTAGGGTAACGATTGCTCTTCGAGCGAAGGAACGTTTTTGCATGAGTCTGCGCCCTTTGCCCAAGCGGTATTTAGCCACAATGTGACAAATGTTCACATCCTCCACATGAACGCCGTACAGAGTTCTCAAAGCATTTTTGATATCCACTTTATTGGCATCCCGGTGAACCACGAAGGTGTATTTACCCGCTGCTTCTTGGTGCACGCTTTTTTCAGTGAGCACCGGTCGAATTAGGATTTGTGAGAGGTTCATTTGTAGAGGGGCATTCTCGGCTACGCCGAGTGGTACGTTGTTTGAAGGTCTTTGAGCGCCGTCTCCGTGAAGAGTACGGTATCAAATTTCAGGAGATCTGCCGGGTTGAGGTATCCACTCAAAATCGTCTTTGCATTGCTGAGATTTCGTGAGCTGATTCGAAGGTTCTTTTCTTCTCTGTTTCCAACGATGAGCACATCTCTCTCAATCGGCATTTTCTTGAGTAATGCGGCGAAGTCCTTGGTCTTTGGGATCTCCACTTCGTATTGATCGAGAGCCAGAATCTTCCCCTCTTTTGCTTTGACGCTGAGGAGTTGAAACAGCGCTTTACGACGCATTTGTTTGGGCATCATGATGGTGAAGTTTTGCCACTTTTTTGGTCCGAACACGCGACCTCCGCCTTTCATGTGAGGGTTTCGAGTGGAACCTTGGCGAGCTCGGCCCGTACCCTTTTGAGCAAAAGGCTTCTTTCCTCCTCCGCGCACCTCTCCTTTCGTAAGAACGTGAGCAATGGGACGGCGCGCACTCTTTTGTTGATACATAAGGTAACTGTGGACCAGACCTTCTCCGCCTTCAATCTCGAAGATTGACTTAGCGAGGGTCACTTCGCCCTTTTTTTCTCCTTTCTGATTGTAGAGTGTTGCTTTCATAACGCGAGCGTAGCGAGCGAATTAAAAATAGAAAATTATTTTCGGATTATTATTAACGTTCCATTGCCTCCGGGCACCGGACCTTTGAGCCCGATGAGGTGTTTTTCCATGTCTACGTAAACCACTTCTTTCATTTCGGTAACCCGTTCGAGACCCATGTGTCCGGCCATACGCTTTCCTTTGTGTACTTTTCCCGGACGAGCACGGGCTCCAATGGATCCCGGTTCACGCTTGAAGTGGGATCCATGCGTTGCAGGGCCTCCGGCAAAGTGGTGACGTCGCACCACTCCTTGGAACCCTTTACCCTTTGAGATGCTGGTAACTTTTGTACGGTCTCCAACAGCAAATTCGGTGAGGTTCACCAGGTCTCCAGTTTTCAAGGAATCGGTGCTTTCTATACGGAATTCTCGGAGGATATGGAATTTCCTGTTCTTGGTCGGTTTATGATATGCATCGAATCCCAGGACTACCGCCGGATATCCATCTTTTTCTACGGTTTTCACCTGTACCACCGTGTTGGGCTGGCATTCGATGACCGTAAGAGGGATCACTTGGCCGTCGTCTTGAATGAGACGGGTCATACCGATTTTTCTTCCCAGAATACCTGACATAGTTTAGAGCTTAGTAGGTTATAAGGTTGTGGCTAACGCCACGGTCCCGCTTCCTTTGAAGTTCTTGGTCTTTAAGTCCCGAAGGAGCCTCGAACTTCTGATCTAAGATAAGTGCCCGAAGATACTAAGGACCTGTCTACTCAAAGTCAAGAGATTTTGTTACAGAGCCATTTCTGCCCTTTGTGGTCGTGATGCATGAGGCTTGTCTACTTCGTGCTTGTGTGGCCTCCCAAAAGCCGTCTAAGGTTCTGGCTTCGTTCTTTCCAAGCCCAAGCT
>CAYHTG010000013.1:2007-6957 GCA_964359495.1 uncultured Candidatus Peribacteria bacterium | reverse complement strand
AAGCTGCTTGCGCAAAGGTCCTGTCGGATTTCCTTGGAAAAGAATATCGTCTATACCTGCCCAATATACCGCTTCAGCATGAGGTTCTTCTCCTTTAAACCCATCCTCACTCCGCATATGAATTCTTGCGTCTGGTAACGCAAATCGCTCACGTGCAAACATAAAAAGTCTTCCCGCGGTATTTTCCGCACGACTAGGACAAAAAGCGCGAAGACTTGTTAAGTCCCCTTTGTCTGCATGCTTAAGTAATACTCTCGTCCATGCTTCCAAAAAAGGGTCGTCTTTTCGCGAGGAATGAAGAAGCATGGTGATGCCGACGTTCTCGGCCGGCCCGATGTCTTTCCCTCTTAAAGCTGTCTCTAAAACTGCTTGAGCTGAGAGTCCCAGTCTCTTTTTTCGTTTCATTAAGTCAGGATTTCCAAAACAGTAAACCTCACTTAGAGCCTCGTCACTTTCACCGATTATAGGAATAACAAGTTCGGTTTGCATTAGGCTTTTTTAGCAGTTTTTTTCTTGGGAGATGTCTTTTTTTTAGAATCGCTCTTCGCTTCGCTTTGCTCCGCGTGTTCGCCGTCTTCCATAATCATCTTGATTTCAATGTCCACTCCGGAGGGGAGAGATAAGTTGGACAACTCTTCAATGGTTGCGGAACTGGATTCGGTAATGTCCACGAGACGCTTGTGCGTGCGCATTTCGTACTGTTCGCGAGAGTTTTTATGCACAAAAGTGGACTTGTTTACCGTGAAACGATCAATATTGGTGGGGAGGGGGATGGGACCCATCACTATGGCGCCCGTCTTTTCCGCCGTTTCAATAATCATTCGGGACGCGTCGTCGATGACTTTGTGGTCGAAGGACTTGATTTTGATACGAATTTTTTGCTTGGACATAAGGATTGGGTTAGAAAGCTCGGCTTTGCCGAGTAGTAAAAAAATACCGAGATTGCACATCTCGGTTTTTTAGGCTTTTGCCTTATTCAACTCAAGATGTTCCTGGTCGCCCAGAGGGCGATTTGCCTCGGCGATGCCGAGTAGGCGAATACTCTAAAAGCAGAGTATTCATTTTGTATTCGATTATTTAAAGAAAGTTGGAGCGATTGTCAAGGCCATGTAAAGTCTGGAAAGTAGTGAAAATTTCTATTGTACAGCTTGTCCTGCCACCCAGACTTGCAAAACTTCCATGTAGGTTTTTATCTCCAGGTCATAGGAGTTCAATTGAGAGTTTAAGGCTCCAATTCGACCTATCGTCTGACTTTTTTGAACGTAGAGGTTTTGGATTGCTGAAAGTGCGTTTATAACGGTTAGGTCCTGAGGTTGCATGGCTTTCACTTGCGTGATGAGTTCTTGAACGGTTGCCACTTGGCTCACGCTAACAGTTTCTTCCGTAGTGGTCTTTCCTACTATGTCCATTTCCATAAAACTTTCCTCGGCAAGGTCCACGTTGCTGTCTTTATTCTGAATGCGTTGATAGATAACGCCGCTTGTTACGAGACTCAAGGCGATGAGGCCGACTGCTAAGAGCTGTTTTTTAGACATAGGATTCTTTTAAATCTTTAAATTATAGCATAAATTTAGTTGTAAGACAATGGCTGTCTGTCTAAAAAGAAAGAGCCCCTGTGAGGGAGCTCTTTCTTACTCTAGGACGCTTGCGCGCCTTTTTTAAGCTCGGCTTCGCCGAGTATTAGAAGCTGAATACTGAACTGAAGAAGTTCTTGAGAAGGTCGAGAAGAGAAACATCTTCTTCCTCAACGTCCATTTCCATGAATTCATCTTCAGCTTGAACGATTTCAACATCGTCGAGTGCTGCTTGAACGGCATCGAGGTCTTGATCGAGTCCGGTCGCTTCAGCAGCGGTGTTTACTACCTTGGAAACTTCGGCGCGGTTGATTTCGTCGTTCGGACGAAGGTCACCTGTTCCACTGTCTCCCGTGAAGATTCCGTATTCGTAGACGGCTTGGTAGTGTCCACTGTCGGAACCACCACTTACGTCAGGGAATGTATCTTCGTATTCGTAGTCTTCACCGCCGAGGTCGAAGGCTTCAGAGACCCAGACCGCCACCTGACCACGGTCACAACTTGCGTTGGGGTCCATGTTTGCGAGATCAGAGAGACCCAAATCCTCAGCTTGTGCAAAGTATCCAGAGGACCAATGGTCTTGGGCATTTTCATTGGAAGGGGTTCCACTTGCAGTTCCTTCTCCAGCCGCTTCAAGCACCATCTTGAGGGCTTCAGCATTGGTGATGGAAGCAGAAGGACTGAATTCTCCGGTCAGTTCACCACTTTCGTCTTTCATTCCGCTCACAACACCATCTTGGCGAGCGCTGATAACGTCGTTGTAGTACCAAGCGTCACCTGCTACGTCAGCGAACATTACTCCTTCCTCTTCAATGAGGGATTCTGTGTTCTCCTCAAGAAGTTGTTCGAGGTCCGTGTTAATGGCTTCAAATTCTTCTTCGCTGCCTCCCACTTCAAGGAGTAGGCGAGCTTCTTTACAAACGCTAACCAGTTCTTCAGTGCTATTTTCGGAGATGAGCGTTCCTTGAATTTCTTCTAAGAACTTCTCCATGTCTTTAAGATAAGGCTGAAGATCAGGGTTTTCGCGGACTAATTCATCTTGAGCTTCGTCAAAGTTGATGTCATCTATGACTTCATAGACTTCCATTGTGGATTCCATGAGGTCTGTTCCAACCACATTGGCGTTGCTGAGGGCGAAGGTTAAGGTATCTGCCCCTTCAGTTCCTTCAAGCTCTGCAATTTCCGTAGCAATGTCCACCATTACAGTTTCAGGGACTTCGCGAGTAAGGGTAGAGATTTGATCAGGATCAAGCTCTGCGATGAAGGCATCGAAATCAATTCCGTCGTCGTAAACGAGGTTCGTGTAGGCGTTAGCCATTTCAATACGCGCTTCATCGTATTCATTCTGATCTTCCCATGCAAAGTCTTCCCACTCATCGCTTTCTTCCAAATCGTAGTTGGCGTAAAGCATGGAGTAGTCAACTTCTTGCGCGTGGAAGTTTCCCCATTCTTCGAGCATACCATCAACCATTTCTTGATCTTCGGTTGTGAGAGAGACAAAGGCATCCGGGTTTTCTGTAGTCCAAACGATAATGGCATTCATGTTTGTTCCTGCAGAGTAACCAAGTCCGTCCATTACCTCCCAAAGGTCGGTAATCAGTTCGGGCTCAGAGGCAATGGAATCAGAAGCAAGGAACTCTTCCATTTGATCGAGGACATCGAGTCCTTGGTCAGCCAAATCTCCGAGATTACTCACTGCGCGAGACACGGCAGGATCGTCAATGCTCATTCCAGCAAGGACATCTATCACGTCGCTGGCGGCACCGATTTCTTCATTCATACCGGCCACTTGGACGGCCATTTCGTCGGCTTGACCGAGCATGTATACATCGTCAATGTATTGGTACATTTCTTCGATGTAACCTTCTCCTTCAATGGTTTCGGAAAGTGCAAGCATTTCTCCTTCGGTACCTTCCATTCCTTCAGCCATTGCCCAGAGTTCCGCTAGACCCTCTTCAACGTACACAGGATCGCCACTCATACGAACGTCTTCCGCCAAAGCTTTCATTTCGTCGTACTGAGCGGACATTACTTCGCGGTAAGCGAGCAGCTCTTCAACGCCCATGTCTACTTCTCCGAGTGTTGATTCCACATCGCCGGGAACATCACCCATGTAGTACTGTTCAACAAGTCCCAATCCTTCTATTGTATCCGTCATTTCACCGAGCACCTCGATCTGTTGATTTTGAGAATCCATCATGGCAAGCATGACGTCGTAAGCTTCCAGTTTCATGACGTCCATATTGATTTTTTCTACGTTGGCTTGAGTGGAGTTTTCATCGAGAGCCAAAACGGCCTCTTCGATTTGTCTTAAGTCATCTTCATGCAAGGCTTCAAGAACATCCATTTCGGCCAATACTTCTTGAGAAATAGTGAGGACCTCATCCAAGGTCTCTACGGATCCTTCAAGAGCGGTAGCCTCTTCTCCGGCAGACTCGTAACGGGCAACTTCTTCTTCACGAACTTCAACGGTTGTGAGGAGTTCATCCACCATAAAGTCACTTTGCTTTTGGAGGAAAGACCAATCGGTTTCAGGATTGATTCCCTCGAGATCGTTCTCAAGAGTTTCCAGCTCACCTTCAAACTCTACAGAAGGCATAGGCTGGAGCCATGAATCGTCGTATTCTCCCCATTCAGACCAATCGTATTCTGCACTTTCCCAGTCGTAGTCGCCCCACTCTCCATATTCCGAGTCCCAGTCGTAGTCACCGGTCCACCAGTAATCACTGACGAATTCCATATCACCCATTTGTTGACTGAAACCTCCTTCTTCGGAGTCCCAAGGGTACATTTTTCCGCTGTAAGCATAGAAGTCATCGCCACTCTCATCGGAGAAGAAATCTTCCCACATTCCCATTTTGCTTCCTTTTTGCTGTTCATATGTATTTCCGGAGTCGTCGTAGAACGAACCCTTTTCATCCATTAGGAAACCATAATCGGAAGGGTAGTAGTTTCCTTCATCGCCCATGTAGTAACCGGCGTCAGAGTCAAAGCTATAATCAGACCAGTAGGAGTCTTCGCCCGATTCACTTCCCCAGTCGGACCAGTACTCGTTTCCGTAGGAAGTTCCATTCCATCCCGTGTCGCCCCAGTTGGAATACATGTCTGCAACTCCGGAAGTGGCCGTGTAGTAACGGCTCATATCTTCTTCGCTCATTTGGCTGTAGTCCACAAAGCCGCTGTCATCTTCGAAACCGTAAGTATAGTAATTTGTCCAAGAACTCATGTCCCACTCTCCTGCAATTTCGTTGGCGTCAACGGCAGTGTAGTCCATGTTTTGCCAGTAGTCGGTACCTACATTCTTGTAGTCGACGGCGCTGTAATCCATGTTCGTCCAATAGTCGGTACCTACGGTGCCGTAATCAACGGCGCTGTA
>CAYHTG010000013.1:0-1907 GCA_964359495.1 uncultured Candidatus Peribacteria bacterium | reverse complement strand
AATCCATGTTCGTCCAATAGTCGGTACCTACGGTGCCGTAATCAACGGCGCTGTAGTCCATGTTTTGCCAAAAGTCGGTTCCCGTAGTGCTGTAATCGATGGCGCTGTAGTCCATGTTTTGCCATGTACTCGTTCCCATGTCACTGTAATCCGTCGTGCTCCAGTCTACGTTGCTCCATGTGTCAGCACTCCAGGTGGTAGTGTTTGTAGTAGGTGAGCTCCAATTGTAGTTACTCCAGTCCGTGGTGGCGGTTGGAGCCGTGTAGGTACTTGTGGTACCCGTGCTTGGATCGGTGTAAGTCGTAGTTGTGCCGGTGGTAGTAGTTGTCGTAGTTGTCGGCGCGGTAGTAGTTGTCGTAGTAGGTTCGGTATACGTTGGCACTGGGTCGGGATAACACATACCACTTGGATCACACCAAGCAAGTAAATTGTCGCCCAAATGAAAAGCGTCGAGCTGTTTAAGAGCATCGACGTTGAGTGTGTAACCCAGGGAGGGCAGACCCATGAAAGTTACCACAAATGCAGCCATGAGACCCAGTCTCACCGCCCGCACTTTAAGATATTTGGACAACGATTTCATTTTTGTTTTGGTTAAATGATAAAAATGAATATCAGGTTATTGTATCATACAATGCAAAGTTCGTCAACACATTAAATTGGATTGTCAAATAGAAAGCCCCGTGGATTAGACGGGGCTTTGGTTTTTTGATGGGGGAGGACAGGGAAGGGAGGGAAGGGGAGCCTGTGAACAGGGATTTCATCCCGTTCACAGTGTTACGCAAGAACCTTTGCAACCACTCCGGCTCCAACGGTGCGACCTCCTTCGCGGATGGCGAAGCGAGTCCCTTGTTCAAGAGCAACGGGAGCTCCAAGAGAAACCACCATGTTGATGTTGTCTCCGGGCATCACCATTTCCACTCCGGCAGGGAGCTCAATGGTTCCGGTTACGTCCGTCGTTCGGATGTAGAATTGAGGCTTGTATCCCTTAAAGAAAGGAGTGTGTCGTCCGCCTTCTTCCTTACTCAGGACATACACTTCAGATTCGAACTTGGTGTGAGGTTTGATGGAACCGGGTTTGGCGGCCACTTGTCCACGTTCAATTTCTTCACGTTCAATACCTCGAAGGAGGAGTCCCACGTTGTCTCCGGCTTCTCCACGGTTCAGCGTTTTGCGGAACATTTCAACTCCGGTAACAACCACCTTACGAGTATCCTTAATACCCACGAGTTCCACTTCATCGTTGATGTTCACCACGCCTTGTTCAATACGTCCCGTAGCCACCGTTCCACGTCCCTTAATGGAGAACACGTCTTCAATGGACATCAGGAAAGGTTTGTCGAACTCACGTTTGGGCTGAGGAATATACTCATCGAGAACCTTCATAAGCTCAATGATGCAGTCTCCGCCGGGCCCCTTGGGATCTTCGAAAGCCTTGAGAGCGGACCCCTTAATGATAGGAGTCGTATCTCCGGGATATTCATACTTATTAAGAAGCTCGCGGA
The DNA here is from genome assembly GCA_964359495.1 of uncultured Candidatus Peribacteria bacterium. Taxonomy (GTDB): domain Bacteria; phylum Patescibacteriota; class Gracilibacteria; order UBA1369; family 2-02-FULL-48-14; genus 2-02-FULL-48-14. The sequence continues at coordinate 405 of CAYHTG010000013.1, read as the reverse complement.
TTTCCATTTCGGAAAGCTCGGCGATTTCCGGATCGGCCACATCCATCTTGTTAAGGAAGACCACAATGTAAGGCACGTTCACTTGGCGAGCCAAAAGGATGTGTTCACGAGTTTGAGGCATAGGTCCGTCTGCGGCGGATACCACGAGAATAGCACCGTCCATTTGAGCGGCACCCGTAATCATGTTCTTAACATAGTCCGCGTGTCCGGGACAATCCACGTGAGCGTAGTGACGCTTTTCCGTGGTGTATTCCTGATGAGAAGTTGCAATGGTAATACCGCGTGCCTTTTCTTCGGGCGCGTTATCAATTTGATCGTAGTTAACGACCTTGTTATCACCACCGAATCGCGCTGCAGCGACCGCTGTGAGTGCCGCGGTTAGGGTGGTTTTCCCGTGGTCTACGT
>CAYHTG010000012.1:0-22803 GCA_964359495.1 uncultured Candidatus Peribacteria bacterium | reverse complement strand
CTGCGCTGCGAGAAGTTCTTGGATGAAATGAGTGCCGTCATCCCTTGGGAAAATTTGCTGGAAAAATTTTGCCTCACTACGAAAGTAAAGAAACAGGAAGGAAGAAAAAGGAAGTTTTGCTCATGCTGAGGATTTACTTCTTGCAGCAATGGTACAACCTCAGTGACCCCGCCGCCGAGGAAGCCATTTACGACAGAAACTCTTTCCAGAAGTTTTTGGGAATAGACCTGCTTTCCGAAACTGTTCCTGATGAAACCACCATCCTCAACTTTCGGCACTTGCTCGAAGCTCATGGCCTTCAGGAAAAGTTCTTTGAAGTGGTGAATGAAATGCTAGAGGAGAAAGGGCTGATGATGAAAGAAGGAACAATTGTGGACGCCACCATTATTACAGCTCCTTCCAGCACCAAAAACAAACTGAAGAAGAGAGACCCTGAAATGAGTTCAACCAAGAAAGGCAATGATTGGTTCTTTGGAATGAAAGCTAATGTTGGAGTAGATGACCAAAGTGGTTTGGTACACACCTTGAAGACCAGCACGGCGAAGGTGAACGACAATGCTGTGGTTGAAGAGCTCTGGCATGGCAAGGAGAAACGGAAGTTTGGTGATAAAGGATACTACGACCAGAATGCAAAACGAGCGGCGAGGGCAGAGGGAATTTTCTGGGGAGTTTTGGATCGAGGAAAAAGGGGCCATCCTCTCTCTTCTTCACAGAAGAAACGAAACAAAAAACTCTCGTCGGTTCGTTCAAAAGTAGAGCATCCATTTCAGGTACTCAACTGCCAATGGAAGTACGAGAAAGTGCGGTATCGTGGGCTCTACAAGAATACGATGCAACTGTTCAGTCTCTTCATGCTCATAAATTTGTTCAAGGTGCGCCGACGCTTGCTTTGCTGCGCCTCTTGAAATTTGAATTGCACCGCTTGGAACAAAAAGAGTGGTAAAAACAAAAAAGAGGACACTCAAAAATCCTCAGGGAGCGGAAATTTACTCGAATTTCACCACATGGCTACAGAGACCGAGTTTTTTAGAGAGTCCTTAATTTGCTTTGGGAAAGGCCGTTTATAAACGACTTAAACCAGCACATCAATTTGGTTCATTTAATAGGAGCTTTCCCATCTCCTTTAACAGACAGTGAATTGGAGGAGGTACATTCACGGCTCCCTAATCAGCTAGTTCAGAAAATCCCAAGAGTAGAAGTAGTTAAAGGCAAAACTGTTCGTCATGAACTAAATCTCACTTTTGGTTGGGCGGTTGGGAGTGGCTCTATGGGTGGTATTGATCTGATGCGAAACCTTGAAGACCACTACGGCAAAGTGAATGATTCCATTCCGCAAAATTCTACTGTCAAAAATTTCTTATTGGGGGTTACCGTTGGAGCCGAATCTTGTGAAGTAAATGTTGACCGTTTGGAAATGGGTAGGTTAGATGGCATTTTCTTTATTTCTACACCTCATCTCACTTGTGGTTTTCATTTTGAACGGTCAGGAATCTTTGTAAAATCTTCTGCAAAACAGGTTGGTGAATTTATGGAAACCAAATTACCATCGACTTTCGATCTGACATTTTAGTCGCCTCACGATTTCTATATGGCCGTTTTTGTGTTATAATGTACAGATTCAATCCATAACTCATGCAAAGACTTGAAGGTCTAAAAGAAAGACTCAAAGCTGCGCTACAGCTTCCAGCTTGTGCGGTGCAGGAAGTAGCCTCACGACTTGGCTTGGTTGACCGAGAAGAAAGGGAATACCGTGCTCAACATGAAGCTGGTCATGCTGCTGTTTTCTTTTTGGCAGATAAGCCTATGGTGAGAGCTGAAATCAGTCACTTTAGGGGAATGACCACGCATTACCTTAATACTGTTCTCGACCCTGTTGTCACTATCAATGCTGGGGAAGTGAATTTGAGTCGAGAAGATGAACGTCTATTTGCCGAGGAACATCCAGACCGTAATGCACTTATGTATTTGGCAGGCATAGCGAGTACTCAAGACCCAAAACATGCTGGTTTCTTTTCGCACATTGTTAGTGAACAACTAGCTTTAGGTAGGGATGCTACGTGGGAAGATATTGGAGTGCCTTACTCTTACCTAGCCGATCGTTTCACTCAAATTCATAGTAGGGAACCCCAAGCTCACGAAGTCAGAATTCTTTTTCACCGTGTTAATGATCGTATGAAGGAAATTTTTGCTGACCCAAAGTTTGCCCGTGCTATTCAGGTTATTAAAGAACAAATCAAAAGGCGAGAGCTTAGGGGTGGTATAAACTCAAAAATTCGTCAGGGCTTGGTTCAAGCAGGTTTGAGTGAGGCTGATTTTGCTCAAATGCAAGAACAGCTTTTCTCGATTGATATTGAACAGATTATTCAGGGATTCAATCCCGACGAAGAGCATGACGCACATCAAGATGGGGCGACACATCATGGCAGTCATACGGGACATGTTATGCATGAAAGCCACTCGCCACATGGTAGTCGTGATACTGGGCATGGTAGCCATCATTAGGCTGGAATCAATAAGTGGGAAATTGAACTAAACTTTCTCACATCTTCGACAAAAGTGTTCCACCTCAATCCTAGTTGCCCTGCCATTACATTGTATACGTAGTTTCAATACCCGCTTGATTCAGTCTTTGGGTAAACTCTTTAAGGCGGGAAGGGCTTAAACCGTCTACAGGTTGTATATGAATTTTTTTAATTTTATTATTCTTCAAAATTTGTAAAGCATCTTCGTCGCTATATGGAAAGGTTAGAGTAAGCTCTCCAGCCACAGAATTGTTAGTTTTACCATCCCACATTTCATCGAATACGATAGCATTTTCAAATACTGTAATTTCTCGAAGGTTTAGTTTTGGATTGGCGAATCGCATAGCGGACTCTACGGAAGGATTGGTGTCATTTATAAATGATATTCTCCCCGTATACTTTTTTAAAATTGGATACATGAATTCGTCGGCCCACGATGGGGTTAACACCGATACGCCTTGAAAATCGATCGTGATTTCTTCGTCTTCACCTAATGAATTTAACGTTGGTGAAAACGCCGACAGGGCTTCTCTTCCGGCTTCTCTTGAGGTTAAGATGTCACCGAATTTTTTTAATTCAATAAGCATAGTATTACTTCGTTAGAATTTTAAAACAGCAAAACAGCCATGGAAAGGTTCACATTTAGTGATAACAATTTCTCGATCTCCTTTTTTTAAGTTCAATTGTGCATCACCTGTCCTAAAAGTTAGCTGTACATTACTCGCCAAGATATTTTGAGCAACGGACTTTAGTCCATTCCCTCTTCGTTCCGGAAATCTTCCTGATATGATTTCTGTAAATGCAATCTTGAGAGCGTCTTTATGAGACTCGAGTTCCGGACGTACGAATTGAAGTGTTTTTAATACCCCTCGGCCTCTATCTGCTAACACAATTACTCTTTTGTTTAAATCGTATGCGAAAAACATTCCTTGGATATCTATCCAATTGCCCAAGTTATGCGCATAAGAATTGTCACCGATTTCTCCTACCATTGAGCTTAAAAGAGAATGGTGGATGCCAAGGGTCTCAATTTTTTGTAAATCGTTTTCCAACCTCGCAAGCCTGCCCGGTGCAAAAACATCTTTAGTCCGGCAATAAAAGTTCTTTGCAGGTTCGGTGGGACTGGTCTGAGAGGCCCACTTCCATCCTATTGTTGGCAAATCATTTGAAAAAATGCTTATATCCCGCTCTTTATAAAATCTATTTCCACCGATGGTAGCCCTAAATGATTTTAAGATTCCTTTATCATCCCATCGCCTGAGCGTTTGCACAGAAACCCCCAGTAGTTTTGCGGTCTCACCGATAGCTAGAAGCTTATCATTTTCCATGGAATCTATACATATCTATACATAGATTAGCAAAATCTATACAAAAAGCAAGCAAAAGATGTCTGATATTGAGTAAAAAAATGTACGATGAAGCCAGTGGGTCGAAGCTTTTGTGAATCTTAAATGGCCCAAGAACTTTTGAAAGCTAAAAGTGGTAGATTGAGGATGGCCAATCCTGACGCGAGGGAGGCCGCCACATATGATCGCTTTTGCGGCACTGGGTTCAGACTGTTCGGGGCGAGGGAGTGATTGAGTTTTTGGTCAAACCCATTGAGGTTGGAATCAAGATTCGTCGAGCAAGTTCGAACTGGTTCCACGCTGGTCTGAAGAGTAGTTTTGCAAGTTTGGCTTTGGACTGTATATTCATGAGTGATGAAGAATATTTTTCTTTGCGCAGTTTTGTTCCTCAGTCTGACTACGGGCTGCAGGTCCGTAGGATCTACTTTGCCTGATGAATTTTGGGCGTATGGAACGTGGCGTTATGATGGAGATGAGACTGTTTTGACAGTAGCGGCAGATGGTACAGCCTTGATTTCCATGCATTTTACTCGCCAGCAAGACGAACAATATTTGATCGACGGCACGGTGACTTACGATGAGAGCTCGCTTTCGTGTGACGTGTTTGCCCTTGGGGAGAAGCCGACTTGTACTACGGATACTTGTGCACTTTCTGAAATTATTCCCGGGGAGCTCAGCGGCGTGGCAGTGGTGCGAGACGATAAACTCATCATCACTCAGCATTGGGTGACCAAGCCGGACGAACGTTACACGTGGATTTGTAAAGAAGGTGTAGAGGGTGGCAGTGGTACTCAAAGCAACTGGTCTGTGTGGCAAACGATGGGGCCAAACGGAGCAGGAATTGTAGACGACACCTGGGAAGTGGACATTGCCGATGCGGCTTTTATTGACGATCTTCCGCCGGATGAAGTGATGGATGCAAAGACCCTTTCTGTGAATTTTGACGTGATGGCCAACGAAAATGTTTCCGCAACAGGGCTCATCGGGTTTTACCGTCAGCTGCCTTAGTTGCTACTTTATGGTTTACTCCATCACTAAGAGCACCAGGCCCACGGTGGTACTTAGGATGCCAAGAGTTTGCTGGCAATTGATCTTTTCTTTGAAGAGAAGCACTCCAAAACAAGCCACGAAAACGGGGGTGGAGGAGGTTATACCGGTGACGAGAGCCGTGCTACTTATTTGTAGGCCAAGGCTGAGGGCTACGAGTCCGAGGGAATCCATCAGTCCAATGAGTCCAACGGTCGCAAAAATGCTTTTTACCCGCACGGAAAGTCCAGAACCTTCTTGCAGCAAGAAAGGGAGACTGAGGAGAGCACTTGCCAGTTTGAGGCTGCCGGCCAGAGCCCACTCTCCGTAGAGTTCGCCGGGTTCCCTGATCAAAAAATAAAATAAGCCCCAAGTGAGCATGGACACGAAGGCCGCTACCGTTCCCAAGTCCACCCATCTCTTTGCCTGACGATTTATACCAACTAAGAAGAGACCAAGGGTTGCCGCTCCAAGGCCCGTCCACTGTAGACCGGAAGGGTATTGATTTAGAAAAATCATACTGAGAAGAACGGCCGGAATGGACCAGGAGTAGACAATGGGTAAACTCAGCGCCACTCCTTTGTGTTGGATGGCCTTATAAAAGAAAAACATTCCAAAGATGTTCACTATCGAAAGGAGAATCACCCAGGGTAAACTTTCGCTTGCCAGGGTCTGGATTTTGCCCGTTAATCCTCCCAGAATAAGTATAGCAATGCCACCCAGGAGTTGTCCCCAAAACGACACGAACCAAAGGTTCCGGTTAGTTAGCGCATGTTTGGTAAGCAGGTCTGAAATGGACCAACTGAGAAGTGTGGCAAAAGCGAGTAAAGCGCCCATAGTTCAGATTTGATTTCCAGTCACGGTGCTACTATACTGGTTTCCTTTAGCTTAAGCCAAAAATGAAAGGCTCTCGAATGCGAAATTTTCCGGATGATCCTGCGCGGTTTCAGCACTTTGTGCCGGATGACGGGGCGAAGTATGCACGCTATTTGGGGCTTAACCCTGATCCTGAGGGGAAAAGAGACAGGGCGGAGCTTTGTGCGCTCGTGAAAGACGAGAAAGGAGAGCTTCGTTCTACGAATGAGGTGGTGCAGGGAATGAATTTATTCCAGGTTTCCATTTGGGCTCGGCTCACGCAGATTGAGGGGAATTCGGCTTGGGAGAAGCTCCATGGGGGGCGCCCGGTTGATTTTGACAGATCGCCGGCTACTTTTGCGAAAGTGGTGCAAAGGCTTTTGGTCCATCCTCGGGATCGTATTTTCGTGAGTCGAAGCATGAGCATGGAGGAAGTTTTACCCGCCATTATTATTGCGCCGGAGTTTATCACCCCCACTCTTATTCGAAATTTGGGCTTGGAGAATCCGGTGCAAGAAAAAGGCCTTTTACTTGAGGATCAAGCAACGCTGCGAGCAGGACTTATCGACGAGATTAAAGCCAGTTTGGATAGTTTGAAAGCCATTCGTAGGCCGGATGAGATGCATCAGTCTTTGGGAGACTTGCGTTACTTTCGTCTGATGCGTATTGCTGACGGAAAAAATGAAGGCATGGTCATTGGCACTCAAGTGATTGGAGGACAAACCATTCTTTTCCAAACGGATCTTCCCGGAGCGGAACGGAGGCTTTTTCATATCCATGAAAACTACAAAGAGGAAATCCGTAAGTTGAAGTTTATTCAGAAGGTTGCCACTGAATTGCGTTCACACATGGATTACTGGAGCAATCCCAAGCGTAGAACGGCCGCTACACTTTTGCTCGGCACGGTGGCTACCGTTGTCGACTCACTGGAGCACGTTACCGATGAAGCCAAGGTAGGAGTAAAAAAACAGCTTAGCGAGTGCTTAACTTTTGAGGATAGCCTGGGACGTCCCAATCCATCTTCAAAGCAGGCTCGTCTTATCACTGTTCTCAACTATCTGGGAGAACGTTTGTGTACCATCGAAGGTGTTTCACGATACCTCGGCGTCGATCATAAAAAAGTTTTGCAAACGGCCGCCGGACAAGTTGATCTTCTGGGAGATGTAAAAGCCATGATGGACGATAGACGCCCTTGGGAAGAGCAAACGGACCATTTTGAGCAAGCGGAAGACCAAGTGGTTTTTCAGCCTGACTTGGGCTTTGCTCGCGAAGCCAAAGCTAAAGTGGCTACAGTTTCCACACAACTTGCCGAGGGAGACAAAGCGAGCGCCCGAAAGACCTATGTGGAGCTTTACGTGGTTTGCAAAATGAAAGAAGCCCATTCGGGTATTTGGGATATTTATCGACGTATTTCTCTTTTTCCTGATCAAACGAGGCCCGCTCAAGTTTTGGAGGAGCTCAATGCCATTGAATCACGATTGCGCGATAAAAGTTTTGCCCAAGGTATTGAAGTGGAAAGTTACTACGTCGGCTTTAAGCGTTTGTACCACCTCATCAACAGTTTGAAGAAACGCCTTGAAGAGCACTTGGGGCTGAGGTCTGAAACAACAAGCATGAGCGAAGCGAATGCTAAGCAAGAACGTGGCACAGCCACAACAAAAGAAAGCCCTCCGGTAGACAATGAAGCCGAGAATCAGAATTTGGTCGGTATTTTAAAAGGCGTGCAGGGTAAATCGCTATCGCTTGATGCCCTCCTGAGGCGTTTGTCCAGAGATCCGCAAATGAATTTGTTGGCTTTGATCGCGGGCAGTGACAGGCAAAAACGTCTTAAGACCTATGACGCCATGAAAATACGCATAGCGGATGTTTGCCTTGACAGGAAATTAATTAGTAGTTAGATTTACGCGGCTTTTAAAAACTAATTTCATCTTATGGCTAGAGGAGATACACCCACATTTACCACCGAGGAGCTTCGTCAACTTGTTGGTCCGGAAGTTGCGGAAACGTGCTCTGTTCTAAGAGACGAAAGAAAAGTGGTGGCTTTGTTGGGGTATTTAGCAGGTTTGGACGATGGTGGACGCAGCGAATTCCTCCTTGCCTTATTGGAAGGGCGCCTTTTGACGGGAGAATATGAGCGTATTTTGGGCAAAAATCCTCAGTATCAATATCAGCTTCGTGAGGCGGCTAAGCGTGCAATGGAAGGGACTAGGAGTCGTCCGGCTGCAGCTCCACGCTTTCAACTTGGTGCAGAGCACGTTGCTGAGGTGAGAAAGAGAGTACTTGCAACTTTACATTCGGATCACCATGGAGTCTTTGAATCTGCGCTTGATGCTCATGAACCGCATCAAACCCTTCAGATTCTTGGCAGTGGCCAAGGGGCTTTACCTGAAGTGGTGCGAAGGCGATTGGGGAGAGGGGCGCCCGTTCAGGCAGTCCTTAGCGCTACTCAGCGTGTCTTTAGAGACTTTCAAGGCGAAGTAAGCGCCAAGTAAAGCGGCTCAGTAAAGTCCCTTTGCTTTTTTCCCGCCGGCCTTTATAATGAAAAAACTTAGCACACACATACTATGAAAAACTCAATCCGTTTGTCTTTACTCGTCGGTGCGTTACTTATTTCCGGGCTTTTTCAGACGGCTTTTGCCGCGAGTTTGGAAGTTCAGGACTGGCCCGCTTCTTCTAGCGGAGTGACTGTTAGTGGCACTTTGGATAGCACTCTTCCCGGTAACGAGCCGAGTGGCTTGGCTTGGCATAGCGGGCGTAATCAACTTTTTGGAGTTGGGGATGAAGGACAGCTCTTTGCTATGAATATCGATGGGTCCAATTTGAGCGTGTGGACGCCGGGTGGAGATTTGGAAGATGTGACCGTGGTTGATCCTTCTTCGAATTATGTTTATTTGGCGGATGAGAATGGAGAAATTGTGAAATTTGATATTTCTACGGGAAGAGAAGTTCAATCGTGGAGTGTAACAAGCTGGATGCCGGAGGTGGCTTGCGGAAGCAGCAGTTGCGGGATGGAAGCTTTGACTTATGCGGAGGGTTACTTTTACGCAGGTTACCAGTATAATGGAAAAATTTATGTTTTGGACTTAAGCGGTTCCTCTGCCGTAAAAGTGAACGAATATGCCGCGCTTTCCAGTTACGGTTATACCAACATAAACGGCCTTCATTATCGAGATGGTTATTTGTATGTACTTTACGGCAGTGTGATGGTTGTGATGGGGACGGATGGAACTGTTTATACGGATGCGGCATACTCCGTGCCGGGAACGCGTCAAGAAGGTTTGGCTTTGGGCAATGATTCGAATGGAGACGGCGATGCTGATATGTTCATAGCTCAAGATAGTGGAGGAGTGCTTAGTTACGATAATTTCCCTTTGTATGGATGGACGGCTGCTGTGCCGGCACCCGAACCAGAACCTGCACCGGTTGATCCGGATAGTGATGTGGACGGGGTAGTGGCTTCTCTCGACTGCAATGATGCCGATGCTTCGGTAAGCGCTTATGCTAATTTCTACACCGATTTGGATTTGGACACTCTTGGTTCCGATACGGTGGTTTCATTGTGCAGCGCGAGCGCACCGAGTGGATACTCGACTAATTCGAGTGATACGAACGACTCCATTTCCAATTACAATGTTGAAATTAAATATGACGGGATTAGCAATGATAACGATACGACAGTCGATGAACGTAACACGGTGAGTCAAAATGGCTATCACCCTTACTTCAGTACTTTGGACCCCGGCAGTTCTTCAAAAGGCAAAATTACAGGTTATTGGGGACTGAAAAATGGTTACTATGCGGTGAGATATGCCGACAACTCCGTCTATGAATACCGAGCGTTCACGGTGACGACACGGACCACTTCAACAGTGCGCATCAATACCGGTGGGTACCTCAATGTCACTTTAAGTGGCACAACGGTGACTGTGAATGGATATACGGGAATTACACGGTAAGCCGGAGCTCCTCTCGCACCACCGTGCGGTCATCCCAGGGGGAACTTTTTCCGCCTATCACAATGGACTGCTCAGCGCCTTTGCCGGTGATGAGCACAATGTCGCCGGGCTCCGCGAGGGTGAGGGCTTTACGTATGCCTTCACGACGGTCTTCAATGACAAAAAGGTTTTTCCCGCGCACTTTGCCATGTGCCTGGGCGGCCACGGCGATGTCTTCGACGATCCGAGTGGGATCGTCTTCGTAAGGATCGACGTTGCTCACAATCACGATGTCGGCAAGTCGGGCGGAAAGTTCGCCCATGATGGGACGTTTGGCGCTGTCGCGCCCGCCGCCTTCGGCGCCCAGAAGGATGATGGTTTTGGCACGGCGAGGTTTCATTGCTTTGGCCGTTTCGAGCACGTTTCGGATGCTTTGTTTTTCGTGCGCGTAATCGACGATGACGGTGAATTTTTGACCTTCGTTTATCACTTCCATGCGTCCCGGAATAAGGGTGAGGTCACGCAGTCCGCGGGTGATTTTACTGTCCGGAACTCCAAGTAAGTTGGCCACCAAAATGGCGGGCAGGGCATTGTAAATGTTGAATTTTCCAAGTACGCCGAGCTTGTATTTTTGCTTGCCGACTTCAAAACTTACGCCGCCGGTGAGTTCTTGAATATTTTTCGCGCGGCAGTTGGAAGGAGCGTCCAGGGAGTAGGTCAGTTTTTTGTCGGCGGGGAAGTGTAGAAAGTAAGCGGCATGTTCACTGTCACGGTTGGCAATAATGACTTTGTGGACACGTTTACCGCCGATGATTTTGCGTTTCTTGCCGAGGGCGGCAAACATTTTCCCCTTCATTGTTTTATACTCTTCAAAGTTGCCGCCATGAGCTTGGAGGTGTTCCGGGGTGAGGTTTGTGAAAACACCAAAGTCGTAGAACACGCCCACATGACGGAATTGCTTCAAGCCCTCCGAAGTGGTTTCGACCACGCAAGCTTTACAACCGGCTTTCGCCATTTCACGCATGAGTTTTTGAATGATGAAGCGGCCGGGCATGGTCATGTGATACTTGTTCATCACTTCGCTCTCACCAATGCGAATGTTCGCGGTTGAGATAAAGCCCGTCTTTATGCCGCCCGCCATGAGACAAGCCCAAATGAAATTCGCCGTGGAAGTTTTTCCTTTGGTGCCGGTTATTCCAATGGTGATCATTTTTTTGGAGGGCCACCCGTAGAGAAGCGCAGCGAGTTGGGCCACGCAGTAGTGGTAGAACAGGATAGCGCGATCCGGGAGCAGTTTTTTGAGAAGTTTTTTCATACTAGCGATCAGGAGGGATACTATAATAGTCAAAGAGAAATTCCATCACTTTGTGGAAGACTTGTCAGGAGGTCGCTTCGGCCCATTCGGAGGAACGGGGATGATCCATTTTTACGAGCACAAGAAATTGGGTGTCTTCAATGGGTCCATAGCCAATAAAGGACGTGATGGTAGATCCGGCACCACCCACGGCTTCGCCATTTTTGTAGGTTTGGGCGGTTCCGGATTTTCCGGCGACGTAGTGGTCTTCCAAGGAAATTTTGGAGGTGTATTGGTTTACCACTGAAGTGAGCATCGCGGTGATTTCACTCGCGGTTTTGGCCTTGAGTACTTGGGCTACCACTTCGGGTTCGAAATCCTCCACGCTGCCATCGGCGTATTCGATTTTTTTAATGAGGTAGGGTCGCATCATGGTTCCGCCATTGGCCAAAGTGGTGTAGGCCTGCACCAGTTGGAGCGGCGTCATGGAAATTCCCTGGCCGAAGGCTTTGGTTACCATTTCCGATTCGGTCCAATTGTCCGAATGCTCCACGTCTCCTTGCACTTCGTCATCAATGCCAAGGCCGGTTTTTTCAAGCAGACCATAAGCTTTTAGGTATGAATAAAACAGGGACGCACCCAGTTTTTTTACCACGAAAGTCATGCCCGTATTGCAAGAATGTTCCAGCACTTGAGTCATGGTTTCCAGGCCGTGATACTGCTTGTTGAAGGTCTCAATGTAGTAATCGTATTCTTGGGTGTAACTGTTGAAGTCTACAGGAATGGGTCCGCTGTCCATGAAGGTGGTGTTGGGGGTGAGCTCTCCCGCGTTGATGGCGGCGGCCATGGTGAGTCCTTTGAACACGGAGCCCGGTTCGTAAACCTCTTGTATCATTTTATTTTTATAGACTTCTGGTCCCCAGGTATTTTCGTAAGAATAATATTTGCCGGACTGCTCGGGGTCTGGAAAAATTTCGATGCGAACGTCGGTATTTTCGTCGATGTAATAGAAGTAGCGAGGATCTTCTTCGGTTCCGGTGACCCGAATTTTATCGCGCTTATCCTGCGGGATGTTGATTTCCACTTTCTCATAAACGTCGCTATAAGCATTGGGGTTGTAGCTGGGGTATTGAGCCATGGCCAAGATTGCACCGGTTTGCGGATTCATCACAATAATTTGACCACTGTCCGGGCGATACTCTTCCACGCCGGCCTTCAAAAATTCTTCCACTTTGGTTTGAATGGCACGATCGATGGTGAGAGTGATGTCGGCTCCATCCACAGCATCTTCAATCACGGAGTCACCCACGGTGATTTGGTTTCCGTAAGCATCTACTTTGGAAGTGAAAATCCCATCTGTCCCATGAAGGATTTCTTCAAAAGTTCCTTCGATGCCGTATTGTCCACTGCCATTGCCCGCAACGTAACCGAGTACTTGCGCGGCAAGATCTTGCTCGGGATAAAAACGGAAGTATTCTTCTTGAAGTCGGATGCCTAAAAAGAGCGGATCGGTGTCATTTTGGTTTGCCGCCAGAGAGTCTTCTTTTAAAATCGTTTCAATTTGATCAGAGATCGCCGGGTCCAGTTTGCGAGCCAACACCACATAGCGATTTTTACCGAGCAGAATGGTTTCCAAGTTTTTAGTTTCGTTGTCCGTGCCGCCAAATACTTCACCGAGGGACTTGGCCGTTCCGTTCTTATCGGCAATTTTTGCGGGGTAGGCGTATAAGGCCCCTTCACTGGTGAACTCGATTCCCTCCAAATTCAAAGCTTTGATTTCCTCCTGCTGAGTTTCATCGAGATCCGCAGTGATGAGGATGAGGTCGCGCGTCTTGTCTGCCAGGGTGTCTTCCAGGGTTTGCCGGTAAGCGGTACCCAGTTCCTCATCTGTTTTAAGTGCGAGCTTGGAAAGTGCTTCTTCTCGAAGGGGGATGCTTTCCAGTTTTAAAATTGCTTCGTACTCTTCCTCGTAACGTTTTTCATCGAGTTCTTGCTCCGTGGTGAGGTCAAACAGGAGAGGAGCAAGGGTTTCCGCCACAAGATCGGGTTCTTTAATCAGCGTGGGGTCGGCATAAATCATTTCCAGCGTGGTGTTTGAGGCCAAGGTGTAAATCTCGCCGGAGTGGTAATCTTCAATTAAAATTTCGCCTCGCCGAGCGGGCAATGTGGTGTAGCCGTATTGTTCTCGCCGGGCCACCTCTTCGTAGTAGCCATGAGCGATGACTTGCAAATAGAACAAGCGAAGCAAGATCAGTCCCGTTACCATGTAAACGGCAATGAAGAGAGGGGTTAGACGGTTGATTCTTAAATGCTTATCCATAGACAGGTATCTTAGCTTTTGTTAGCATTCCCGCGCAAACTTTTCTCTTTTCAAATGCACAGAAAAACAACTCTCGCCAACGGTCTACGCGTTATAACCGATAGTATCAAAGGCACTGAAGCCGTCACTGCCCTGGTTTTAGTGAAGGCGGGTTCTCGCTGGGAGCACAAGGAAATCAACGGGATTTCTCATTTTTTGGAGCATATGTTTTTCAAAGGAGCGAAAAAGTACAAAGATGCGAAAGCCGTTTCTGAAGCGATTGATGGAGTGGGAGGTGATTTCAATGCCTTTACCTCCAAGGAATACGCAGGCTACTTTATAAAAGTGGCGTCCAAGCATATGAAGTTGGCCTTGGATGTGATTTCCGACATGCTGCTTCACGCCCGTTTCGATCAAGAAGAAATTGAGAAAGAACGTGGGGTGATTATGGAAGAGTTCAACATGTATCAAGACACGCCCATGTATCAAGTGGCTTGGAACTTTGAACGGGCTATTTTTGGCAATCAACCTATTGGGTGGGATGAAGTGGGCACCAAAGACGTGATTCGAGCCTTGCAGCGTGATGATTTTGTGACTTACAAAGAGTCGCTCTACACACCCGGGAACATGGTGGTGAGTTTGGCCGGAGCGGTGGAGCATGACGATGTGGTGGAGATGGTGCAGAAATATTTTCCCCTGGAGAAAGGGGAGCCGACTCGGGAGTTTTTAGCTTTTGAACCCGGGCTAAACAGCGTGGAACGGGTTTCGCTTCAAAGCAAAAAAACCGAACAAACCCATCTGGTTTGCGGAGTGCCTGGTCTGGCGGAAGAGCATGAAGATCATTACGTTTTAAAAGTGCTTTCCTCTATTTTGGGGGGCAATATGAGTTCCCGTATGTTCATGGCTGTTCGAGAGGCCAAGGGTTTGGCTTACTACATTTCTTGCGGCATGGAAGACTATCTTGACACCGGTGTTTTCTATACGCGTGCCGGTGTGGACGTGAATAGGCCAAAAGAGGCGGTGAAGGCCATTATGGAAGAATATGAAAAGATTGCCGCCGAGCAAGTGCCGGAAAGCGAACTCAAGAAGGGGAAGGAATTTTTGAAGGGGAAGCTCACGCTTTCTTTGGAGGATTCGGAACATGTGGCGCAAATGCACGCCCGAAACGAACTGCTTTACGACAAAATTAAAACTCTCGCGGAGGTTTCAAAGGCGATTGACGCGGTGACCGCTCAGGATGTGAAGCGGGTGGCGCAAACTTTGCTCAAGCCTGATGCGCTGCACTTGGCGCTGATTGGACCTTATGAAAATAAGGCGGAGTTTGAGGAACTTTTTTAAGAAGCTCGATCGGCAATTCTTTTGTTGACCGCTTTTAACTTGGTCTCGATGTCGCCCAATTTTACCATGGTATTAGACCTTTCATTCCGAGGGTTTCTTGATCAGTGAGCATTTTTTGTTTTTTATCTTAAAATTGTACCATAGACTACAGATCAGTAGAAGTGTTTTTGGTTTGAGAAAGTTTTGTAAAGATGAGGGCGCTGCGACATGAAGATGGCAGGGTGGCATTTTTTGGCAAAGCCGCCCAAAAGGTGATTTCACCCTCACCCGCGAATTTGTCACGTCGAAGTGGCTATTTTAACCTGTTAAAATGGCGGTTTTGTGATAGGATTGAGAGACCCTTAACACCCTCCACAATGACCGACGATGAACTGTACAATAAGGCGAAATTTTATGGCCGAAACGCTCTTGTCTGGCGACAGAAGTTTATAGGACTACTGCCGGAAGTGAATCGACGTCAGCTCTATGGGCGCAAAGGATTCGACTCCATTTTCGAGTTTTCCTATAAGCTGGCCGGACTGAGCGAGCAGCAGGTGAGAACAGCCTTGAATCTGGACCAGCGGTTTTCGGGGTTGCCGGCTTTGAAGGCACTTTTGGTGGAAGGGAAAGTCAGTGTTAGTAAGTTGGTGCGAGTTGCTTCTATAGCTACTGTGGAGAATGAGAGAGAGTTGGCAGAGGCGCTGCAAATCTTACCCAAGAGAGCCTTGGAAACGTGGGTGAGAGACGAGAAAAGTTTGGGTGAGAATGGCTTGAATAAGCCACAAAATGAAGGAAAATCTTTGCCCGGGCACGACCACGCACGTCAGTGCGAATTAAAAATAAGCGAAGAAGTAACTGGAAAACTGCTCGAACTTCAAAAGAAGGGTTTGGACTTGAATGAACTTCTACTGGAGTTCTTAAACAAGAGAGAAGAAGAGATTGCCCAAGAGAAAGAGGCGATCTGTGAAAACCTACAAACTGCAACATCAGACTATGTTCCTGCTCGCACGAAGAAGGTGGTAGAAAAAGAACATGGGACGAAGTGTTCAATAGTGACCTGCAAAAAACCGTCTGAAGATCTTCCCACACACAAACTTTCGCCCTCAGTCGCCGGCACGATCCGCGCTATTTGGCGCCCTTATGTAAGGAACACCACACCATTGCGCACTCAATCAACCTGAAGGCACGAGAGAAGCGGATGGGGGTGAGAGGATGAACTCGTTGTCGGGCATACCCATGTGCACGCTAAAACTCTCTCAAACCAAAAATTGCATGATCCACTTAAATCTTAATGTGATAGCATGTGACTGTTCTTCAGGCTATAGTAAAATGATTTCTTTAGTCACACTTTTCAGTTTCATAGGCCCTGTCCTCTTCCCTTCGATTACTGCTTTTGGAGAGGCTTGTTTTGCAGGGGAAGAAGAGTCCGTTTTCACTATCATCGATGAACTGGCGGAAACTTACGAAGTGCCGGAATGGTTTTTATTGGCCATCGTACATCGGGAGTCTTCGTTCGACGCGGATGATATCAGTATGGACGACGGCATTGGAGGTACAGGTAACTGGGACGCTTATAATGCCGAGTGTGCTTTCACTACGGATGGCTATCCTCACGGGCTTGGACTCACGAAACTCACCGGTTGGATGTATCAAGGTTCACCTTACACTTACTGATTGGAGGAGCAGGACGACAGTAACGAGAAGTACTATTATTCCATGGCGAAACAAAACTTTGGAGATTGGATCTCAATGAGCGACGTGAGTGTTCTCACAGATCCTTTTGACCCTCGGCAGAATGTGGAACGCTTTTTAACGGGTTACGCTGTGCCTGCAAATGCGCTTTTTCAGTCCCTTTATCCCGAGGAAACAGAGGAGGAAATTTGGCGCAGAGTGGCCTTTCACTGGAACAAAGGGCTTTACGAGGAATACGACCCCGACAATACGGACTATTTGGGGCTCTACGATGAGTATGTAGAGCTTTATGATTAGTCTCCTTTACTTTTCGCCACTTTTCGTGCACTTTATGGCTATGGAACGTACCCTTGTCCTCATAAAACCGGATGCCCTACAACGCGGATTGGTAGGAAAAATTATTACTCGATTCGAAGAAAAAGGCTTGAAAATGATTGGATGCAAGATGATGAGCCTCGATGAAGCGCTGCTCCGAGAGCATTATGCGCATATTGCGGACAAACCTTTTTTTCCGGGCGTTTCTCAATTTATGAAAAGTTCACCGGTACTGGCCATGTGCTGGGAGGGGCTTGAAGCGGTGGACGCGGTTCGTCTTATTACGGGCGCAACAAAAGCTCGTCAAGCCGACGCGGGAACCATTCGTGGTGATTTTGCCATGAGCGTTTCTTGCAATGTCATCCATACTTCCGACTCCATTGAAACCGCTGAAAAAGAAGTACCCCGTTTCTTCAAGTCAGATGAGATGTACGAGTACTACAAGAGTGAGTACGAGCATGTGTACAACGAAGAGGAGAGGGACTAGCGCTTTCTTTTAAATGCTAAGAATGTCAAGTTCTCCTGAAGAAGCTCAATTTGTTGGCGTTCTCAACCTCACTCCCGATAGTTTTTCCGATGGTGGGCGTTTTAGTGACTTTGGCGGGACAGAAGACGTGGTAGAGGTGGCCAAGCAAATGGTGGAAGAGGGGGCTAGCATTTTAGATTTGGGTGGGGAGTCGACGGGGCCGGGGTCTCGAGAAGTTTCCGTGGAAGAGGAGCTTGGGCGGGTTTTGCCTATTTTGAAGCGTATTCGGGAGGCTTTGCCGGAGGTGATTTTATCTATTGATACCTGGAAAAGTGAAGTGGCCGAGGCGGCATTGGAAGCCGGCGCAAACTGGGTGAATGATGTGACGGCCGGTCGAGGAGACAGCCGAATGTTTGAAGTGGTGGCTCGGTTTGGCGTGCCCATGGTGCTGATGTACTCGAAGCAAAATTCGCCACGTACCGATAGGGAAGTGGTTCAGTATGACGATGTGATGAAAACGATAAAAGACTTTTTGGTGGAGCGTGTGGCGGCTGCTCGTGCGGCGGGAGTTCGTGAGATTATTGTGGATCCGGGGATGGGCGCTTTTGTGAGTGGGGAGCCAAAGTATAGTTATGAAATTTTAGAAAGGGTGGAAGAGTTGCGTGAGCTCGGTTGTCCTATTTTGGTAGGAACTTCTCGAAAAGGCTTTTTGGGAGAGGACAAACTTGGGATGACCTTATGGACGACTTTAGAGCTTCAAGGGAAAGTAGACTATTTAAGAGCGCATGATGTGCTGGAAAATGCGACGGTAAGCTGCTAAATTGCTTTTGCAATGCTAATCTCCAAAGATTTCACTTTCGATGCCGCGCACTTCCTGACTCGTTACCACGGGAAATGTGAGCATTTGCATGGGCATACCTACAAATTAAGAGTCACGGTGGAGGGCAAAGTACAAGAGAACGGCCTGGTTTTAGATTTTGGGATTTTGAAGAAAATCGTAAAAGAGCAAGTTCTGAATAAGTACGATCATCGTAGTCTCAACGACTTTTTTGAAAACCCATCGGCAGAGGTGGTGGCTCAGGCCATTTGGGATGAGCTTAAAGATTTGCCGACTTTATTGAAGGCCGAGGCCGATGACCCCAATCTTCCGGATGAAATTAAGCGTTTGCTCAACGGGGAAGGAGCGAAGGAAGTGAGCGATCATGTTCGCCTTTACGAAGTGGTTTTATGGGAGACGCCGGACAGTTTTGTTACGATTCGATATGAGTAAAGTATTTTTGGGCTTGGGTACTAATCTCGGAGATCGCGAAATGAACCTTGTTACGGCAAAGGATCTTTTGATGAAACAGGATGTCCTTGTACTAGGGCAGTCCGGTGTTTTAGAGACAGAGCCGCTCGGGGGGCTGGATCAGCCAAAGTATTTGAATCAAGTGGTGGAGTGCAAAACGGAGCTTAGCCCCGAGGCGCTTTTAATGGCCTGTAAGATGGTGGAAAAAGAGATGGGGAGGCCGGCTACAGTACGGTTGGGCAACGTGCAGTTCGGCCGGAAAGTTGAAGAGCAGAGGTGGGAGTCTCGTATTATTGACATCGACATTTTGTTTTATGGGGAGCAAGTGGTGGATTTGCCCCATTTGCAAATTCCGCATCCCGGCATTTTGGAGCGAGATTTCGTTCTTCGCGGCATGCTCGAACTTGCGCCGGATTTTGTCCATCCGGTTTTAAAAAAGGCGTTGAAACACTCGCCGAAGGCGAATGTGAAGCAATAACGTGGCGTAAGCCACAACCTACAGGCATAATGCAAGCATGACTACTAGACAGCGTGAACTTCGCCTGGCGGCACTGGAGTTGATTTCCAAAATGGGACATGGACACAGTGGACGTATGCTGTCGTCCATCGACCTCATTGAGGGGCTTTTTTTTGGAAAGGAGAATGAGCGGCAAATTTTTAAGCACAAACCTGTAATGCCACAGTGGGAAGAACGCGATTTTTTTGTTTTATCCAAGTTGGAAGCTTTGCCGGCGCTGTACGCAGTTTTGGCTAAGGACGGTTACGTAGTTCCCGAGGTTTTACCCGTATTTCCAAATCGCAAGGTGCCGGGTATTGAGGTGACCACTGAAGAACACGCCTATGGACTCTGCACCGCGGTGGGGATGGCACAGGCCATTAAAATGGACAGACTGAATCAACATGTGTTTTGTTTGGTGGGAGACTACGAGCTGGATCACGGGAAAGCCTGGGAAGCCATTATGACAGCTGCCGAACATAAATTGGAGCGTCTTTGTTTGATTGTGGATGAAAATGATCCGAGAGATTGGCCGGTTCAGGAACGTTTTGAGGCTTTTGGCTGGAAAGTCATTAAACTTCGTGACGCTCATGATTATGACGAAATTGTTTACGGTTATATGAAGGCGCGGCTCACGCTTCGAAAGCCCACTTGTATTTGGGCGCCCACTAAAAAGTCGGCGGGGGTTCCATTTGCCGAGCGTAAACCGGAGTATGACGACGCTATTTTTTCCGAGGCGGAATTGCAGGAAATTCGTTCTATTCTTATTTAGTAACGCTCACTTCGTTCGTGTGATGATAGACCTCAAACTCACTCAACTCGCCCTTAAAATTAAAAATCTCATTGTGATTGATGTGAGTTTCCCGAAAGGCAATTTTCCTGAATTTAAAAAGGTTTATGAAAATCGCTATTTGCATATGCCTTGTCGGAGTGCGTCGGCGGCCATTATGGCGGTGGGACTTTCCGGTTTTGGGAAAGTGGTGGTGCTGTTCGGCGATGATTTTAAAGATTGTGAGCTGCCCGATCAAACTCTAAATGTTAAAGTGCTCAAAGAAGATGAGAAAGGAACCTGGGAAACTCTTGAAGAAGACTTAAAGGCCTTTGGTCCTGCAGTTTTATTGATTCCCGAGGAAGTTTAAAGTAAGCTCGGTTTAAACAACGCTTCAATGGCAAAAACCACTCTTCGTCTCTTCTCCGGAACTTCTCACCCCGAATTGGCTGCGGCTATTGCCAAGGAACTGAAGGTTCCTCTTTCGAAGATGCATATTTCGCGGTTTGCCTGTAATGAAGTCTATGCGAAGCCCGAGGAAACGGTTCGTGGAATGGATGTGTTTTTAGTTCAGACCTGTACCACGGACGTGAATGAAAATTTTATGGAACTTTTCATCATGATTGATGCCCTTAAGCGGTCCTTTGCTCGCGATGTGCACGTGGTGATTCCTCATTTTGGTTATGCCCGGCAAGATCGAGTGGCCACGCCACGTGAACCCATCAGCGCAAAAGTAATGGCGAATTTAGTGGCTGCGGCAGGGGCGAATCATGTGATTGCGATTCAATTTCACAGTGATCAAACACAAGGGTTCTTCCCTTTTCCCATGGACAATATTCACAGTCGAAATTTGTTTGTGAACTATTTACGCAAGAAAAAATTTAAAAATCCTGTGGTTGTAGCGCCCGATGCGGGAGCGGCAAAAGAAGCCGGACGTTTGGCTCGCGATCTTGATTTCCCCTTGGCGGTTTTAACCAAAGAAAGGCCTCGCTTTAATATTGCGGAAGTCACTTCCGTGGTGGGAGATGTGGAAGGTAAAACCTGTATTATTTTTGACGACATGATTGATACGGGTGGGTCCGTTTGTGCCGCCCATGAGGCGCTCATAAAACAAGGAGCGAACAAGGATATTTTTTTAGTGGCTACGCATCCGGTTTTCTCCGGGCTCGCGGTGGAAAAAATGCTCAAGAAGGGATTTAAAGAAGTCATTGTCACCGATACGATTCCTGTGCCTAAAGCCAAGCACTTTAAAGGGCTCACCATACTTTCGGTAGCACCGCTTTTGGCGCGGGTCATCCGATCGGTGCACGAAGCTCGTTCCGTAACCGATGTTGTATGAAAATTTATATTGCCTCCGATCACGCCGGCTTTCCTCTGAAGGAGGAACTTCGAGAACATCTAAAAACGGGTGGTCATGAAGTCTTGGATCTTGGTGTTTTTGACCTTGTAAATAAAGTGGACTACCCGGACATGGCACGTGAAGTGGGGGAGAAGGTTCGAGAAAATTCCGGCAGTCGCGGGGTTCTCGTTTGCGGAACCGGAATTGGTGTGGCGATTGCGGCGAACAAGTTGAAGAGAATTCGTGCGGCCAATGTGCACGATGTTACCGAGGCTCGCTTCGCTCGCCTCCACAACGACGCAAACATTCTGACGCTGGGACAGCGGACGATGGGCTCCGAAACCGCGAAGGAAGTGGTGGATACTTTTTTAAAGACCGAGTTTGAAGGCGGCCGTCACCTCGCACGTGTTGAAAAAATAACCGCGATTGAGAATGCAGAATAATGGCATACGTATTTCGCCCTCCATTTTGTCCGCGGATTTTGGAGACCTCAATCAGGAAATCGCCGGCATTGAAGCGCTGGTGGACTCTCTGCATGTGGACGTGATGGACGGCCATTTCGTGCCGAACCTTACGTTTGGAGCACCGATAGTTCGCTGTATTAAAACGACATTACCTTTGCATTGTCACCTCATGGTGGAAAATCCCGAGAATTATGTGGAAGCTTTTGCAAACGCAAAAGCGGACATGTTTATTTTTCACATTGAAGCAAGCAAAGACGCGGAAGCGCTTGTTAAAAAGATTCGCGGACATGGGATGAAAGTAGGCGTTTCTTTGAATCCCGGGACGGAGATTTCCGTTTTAGAAGAGGTTTTGCCGCTTGTGGATAGCGTGCTCGTGATGAGTGTGAACCCCGGTTTTGGCGGGCAAGAGTTTATGTCCGTGGCACTTGGAAAAATTACCGCCATTCGTGGGAAGTTTCCTAAATTGGACATTGCGGTGGATGGAGGCATCAATGCGGAGACGGGGAAAATGTGCCGAGAAGCAGGTGCTAACATTTTGGTGGCCGGTTCGTTCATTTTTAAAGCCAATAATAGAGCAGAAGCGATAAAAAGTTTGCGCGGCTAATCCCCCCCTTTTTTATTTCGCTCGACTTCGCCGAGTATTAACCCCCTTGTCCCATGATTATCGCAACTCTTAAAGAAATCAAAAACAATGAAAATCGTGTGGCTCTTACTCCTTATGGAGTGAGGGAGCTTGTTCGTGACGGTCATCAAGTGATTGTGCAGGAAACGGCCGGAATCGGCAGTGGATTTTCCGATGCCGAGTACAAAGAAATGGGAGCCACCATGATGCGTAATCCCGAGGAAATTGTTCGTGCGGCGGAGCTGGTCGTGAAAGTAAAAGAGCCTCTTCCGGAGGAGTACAATTTGCTTGAACAATTTGCAGGAAAAACTTTATTTACCTACTTGCACTTGTCCGGGGTGGACAAACGTTTGACTAAAGTTTTGGTGAATAACAACATCACGGCGATTGCTTATGAAACGGTGCAAGATGAAACCGGACGACTTCCGCTGCTCGCTCCCATGAGTCAAGTGGCCGGTGTCTTGGCCGTTCAATATGGAGCGGAGTATTTACAAAAAAAACATGGTGGACGTGGAGTCACTTTGGGAGTAATTTCCGGAACAAAAAGCGCACGAGTGGTGGTTGTTGGGGGAGGCTTTGTGGGTGCCACGGCGGCGAAAACCGCGGCCGGAATGGGAAGCCGGGTGACTCTCTTTGACGTGAACCCCGCTCGCTGTGAACAGCTCAACGCCGAAATTCGCGAGTACCTTGGGCCGAACCTCGGCAAAAATTTCACCGCTGAAGTCCCAGCCGGCGAAAACTTTGAACAAGCTCTTCGC
>CAYHTG010000011.1:0-23305 GCA_964359495.1 uncultured Candidatus Peribacteria bacterium | reverse complement strand
GCATCTCCTCGCTTATATTCTTGAGCGTAAAGCTTGCCGTCTCGACGAACTTCCGCTTTTAAATAAACTGAAAGAGCATTCACAACGGAAACTCCCACGCCATGCAAACCTCCGGAAACTTTGTAGCCTCCTCCTCCGAACTTTCCTCCGGCATGAAGCACCGTTAAAACCGTTTCCAAAGCTGATTTTTTTGTCGTTTTATGCGTATCCACTGGAATTCCTCGTCCATCATCGGTCACAGCAACACTGCCATCGGCAAGAATTTCGACAGAAATATTCTTACAATAACCGGCCATGGCCTCATCAATGGCATTGTCCAAAACTTCCCAAACGAGGTGATGAAGTCCCGCAATATCCGTCGTACCAATGTACATCCCCGGTCGTTTGCGAACCGCCGCCAAACCTTCAAGAACCTGAATTTGATCGGCAGAATATTGTTCTTGTGCAGTCATAATTATTGCTTAGCAAACCCTTCGGGCTCGCTTGGACGGCGGAATTTTAGCAGAGCCTAGGGGCGCTGTCACACTATTTTTCCGGCATGAAATTCTACTTAAAAAAGTTGTGTGAGCTGATCTTCCAATTCAGTAAGTTCCGCATCCTCGGCAGTACCCACTTGTCCTTCATACTCCCAAACTATCTCGCTCACAAGACTTGTATCAAGGTCATAAGTTCCTGAAACGATCAACTCCCCCTCACGGAAACTTCCTTCTAAAGTGAAGAGATTTTCCTCCAAGTCAACAAGCGTAACCTCAAAGTCACTTCCTTTTAACCCAGCCGCTTCCAGCTGTGCTTCAGCACGTGAAATGGCCAAGGATTCGGTGGGGGTTTCGGATTCTTCTGTAGGACCTTCGGCTTCGCCTGCGGTTTCCTCTTCTGTAGGAGCATCCGCTGCGCTACTGCTCTCAATCACACTTTGAGCGGTTTCCAAACTGAGTCCCGTGGAGAAACGAACATCCCCCACAGCCACATCGTAGAGAATTTGAGTTTCTCTATCGTAGTTGGCCTCAAAAGAATTTCCACCCGTGCGAGCACCCACAATTTCAAAGAGCCGGTAAGAGCTATCGCCCAGCGATTTCACTTCGCTGAATTGAATTCCGTTGTCATGAAGCGCCTCTTCCACTTCCAAAGCCGCATCCTCAAGAGAAATGGAAACCGTTTCTTCGTCGTCGCCGGTGCGTAGATTTTGAATGTATTCGTTCAAATCCACCAAATCGGCTTCTTTGGTCCGGTAATCGGCAAGTCCTTCTTCAAAAGTATCATAGGAGTAAAATTCCGGCGAATTCATGAAGGCAATAGAAAGATCAAACTCCTCGAGCTTCGTTTCGAAATAATCGCGCACCGCCACTTGGGAAGTGATGGACGTGAGGTAGGACTGAGCCTCTGAGAGCAGTTCGTTCGCTAAATCGCTTGCCGTTTCGAGAGAAATTTTTCTCTCCATCACATAAGTAAACAAATTCTGAAGGAAGCGGATTTTGCTCTGTACAAAGGCCTGACGCTCTTCATCCAAATCTTGGTCGGAACCCGCCAAAGATAAAATCGTTTCTTCGAGTTCGGAAAGGAGTTTCACCGCGTCCGTGGAATAAAAAATGGAATTACTTCGCAGTAAAAGTTCCAAAAGCACATATTCACGATTGATGTCATCGAGCATCGCTTCATCATCCAAATCACCGGAGTGCAGCGCTTCTTCAAAGCGTGCTTGGTAGTCTTGATAGGCACTTTGCGTTTCCACTTGGAAGCCCGCCGCCAATAAACTTTCTATCTCCTGAAACTGACGACGCAGCGCCGTGAGAGGATCTTGCTCAGGGTACAGCACTTCGGCAGCCGCAGCCTTAATGGGATAAAGGTCATCCCCGGGCAGGACAAAAAACAAAGACCGATAGAGTTCTTTCACTTCTTCCGGATCTTGCGCGGAGGCTTGCCAGGTAGAAACCCAGCTTTGACCCGCCACTGAATCTCCATAAAGAAGATTGGTGAGCGCATAATTGAGAGCACTGTCACGCTGTTTTTCGGCTAGACCAAGCTCCGCATTGGGAAGCACGGTAAGCGTATTTTCAAAAACCTGGTAGCCCCCACTGAGGACTCCTCCAACGCCCGTCAAGGCGGGGCCAAAATCACTATTTTTTTGCAACAAGTTTAAGTAGGCCACCGAGCTGTCTTTATAAGAGGCCTCACTGGCGACCATAAGGTTTTGCACTTCTTCAGGCAGTTCGCTACTTTCAAACGCAAAGAGCTGGAATTCCTTGGAAAGTTTGGTGAGTCTGAGGCGTGCCAAGGTATCCGTCACTTTTGCAGCGGGGATTTTCATTTTATAACCCGTAGGGATAAGAAGCGCATTTAAATCTTCACCCTCCGAAGTGAAAGTCACCGTGCTGGGATGAGTTAGCGCAAAAACTTCCAAAAGATTGCTTTCTGCATTGAAAGAAACATAGGCGCTGCTATTTTGAGAATCCACTCGTGCAAACGGAGTTTGTACACGAACCGAAAAATCTCCCGCTTGGCTCGCGAAAAAGAGGGAGCCACTTTCAAGATCCACAGAAATCGCTTCGGCATCTTCATTCCACTGCGAGGTCGAATCCGCTTCGGCAAGAATACTAATACTGTCGCGATTGTTGAGTCGGGCACTGAGTGTTTCGGAAGCCGCTACAGCCTCGTCCCATAAAAAACTGCCCTCATATGACCAGCCCGGCGTCAGTGAATTTTCGGCTTGTGGAAAAGCAAAAAATGAAGCCCCTCCCAAGCCAATTCCAAGGGCCGCCACGAGCACGAGATTGAGGATTTGAGCGCTTTTCATTCCAATCTGTAATTAATGGGTTTATTGATCTCATAAGTATAGCAGATTTTTCCCTTTTTTAAAAGGGATGAACGTGTTAGCCTGCCTTCATGAAAAAAACCTTGGCCCTGGTCGTCCTTTTAAGTCTCTTTTTAAGCCCCACAGCCACCTTTGCCTCCTACGAAGATGTCAGTGAAGATTGTCCTTATCAAGAATCCATTGCTTACCTGGAGCTCACGGGAGCTTTGGACTCGGCAGAGAATTTTAGACCCGACGCCTTGGTCACAAAAGCGGAGTTTTTCAAAATCCTTTTTAAAGTTTTTGGAGCGGAAACCGAGACCCCTGCAGAAAGCTCTTTCAAAGATGTGCCAAAAAACGAATGGTTCTCGCCTTATGCGGAACTGGCTTTAGACAGTGGCCTGGTGAGTGAAGGAGTTTTTGAACCAGGCCGAAATCTGAGACGAGGAGAAGTGCTTGGCACCTTACTGGAAGCCTACGGATATTCCCCTGCGATAATTGCAGCGAGCCAAAGGAGTCAACTTTTTGCCGACATCGGCCCTCAGCACCCTTACTATTCGCTCATCTCTCGTGCCGCCGATATGGGAATTTTGGAAACGGACAGCACTTCAAGATACTTTCCTTACGAAAAACTCAGCCGCGGAGAAGTGGCCGACATGATCTATTCCTTAGAAGAGTGGGTTACCGTGAGCTTAGCTGAAGAAGAAGTGGAAGAAAGCGATGACTTTTATAAATCGGACATTTTTGCGGACATTTGGAGGCGCATTTTAAGCGACCTTTATCTTCCGTCGGGAGAGGAAATTGATGAAGAAGCCCTGTTTCAAGTTGCGGTAAAGGCCGTTCTGGAAAGTTTGAGTGATCCTTATACAAAATATTTTGATGCAAAAGACGCCTCTGAATTCATGGACTCCCTGGGAGGAAGCTTTGAAGGGATTGGGGCCATCATGGTGCAAGATGAAGGCACTTTGGAGATCTTCATTTCGGGCTTCATCGACGAATCGCCCGCAGCAAAGTCCGGCCTAAAAGCAGGCGATTTACTCACAGCCGTTGACGGGGTTTCGGTCAGCGAGCTTGCTTTCGAGGATGTGGTTGAACGTATTAAAGGTCCGGCCGGTACTACCGTGGAAATCACCATCTTGAGAGAGGACGAAACCCTGACCTACAAAATTACCCGCGCAGCCATTGGCTTAGACCTCGTGAAAGGAAGTATTTTTAACGACGACAGCTGGCTCATTGAAATCGATTCTTTTGGCAGCGACATTTGGGAAGACACCATGACGACCCTTGCTACTTTAGAGGCGGAAGTGGCTAAACCAGAGGCCATTATTTTGGACCTTCGAGGCAACCCGGGCGGCTACGTGAACATGGCCAACTTTATTGCGGGACTTTTCCTCCCCCAGTTCACCACTCTCGTTTACTTGGATTACGGATCGCATTACGAAAGCATTAGCAATGCCGATATTGGTCCTTACCAGGATTACCCTCTTTATATATTGGTGGATGAATACACCGCCTCAGCTTCCGAAATTGCGGCGCTCACTTTGAGTGAAGCCGGCAAAGACGTCACCGTGATTGGTAAGCAAACCTTTGGGAAAGGGACCGCCCAAGAAGTGATTACGTACTGGGACGGCTCAATACTAAAGATGACCGTAGCCGAATGGCTTTCCACCGGAGGTACCAGTGTCCGAGGCGTGGGCTTGACTCCGGACATTCTGATTACCGGAGTAAGCGAGACAAAAGACCTCTGGCTTGAGGAAGTAAACGACCTTCTCGACTAGCACCGGCAATGCGCGACCAGTGATTCTTGGTCCATTCTTTTTCATACTCCAGGAGCAGGTAAAGTCCTCTTTTTTTGAACTCACGAGGAATAATGCCGCCGGAATGCGGATTTTTATATTTTTGAGGGAGAGGTGAGCAAAATCCATGGGCATAATGACAAAGCTCATGGGCAATTACTGAACAAATAATTTGCTCAGGAACTTCCGGATTGCGCAAATGCCCATTGATGAGAATATGGCTTCGCTTTTTGTCTCGAGCCATCCGAATGGAGCCCAGCCTTCGCCTGGCCTTCCTCCCAAAGGCAATACTAATGTGATTCGGCCTCGCCATATCCGAAAACTGCCCCTCTAAAAGCTCTTGAAGTTTTTCTCGCAGCCAATCGTTGCTTCGCATGGCGCAAAGTTTCTCACAAACACTCACCAAAGGCGAGTGAATAAATTAAGTTCTTCCCCTCTGTTTCCCTCCTCTATTCTTTCTCTCCAACACTCGCCAGTCGGTGGAAATTTCGTTAGCAAGTGTTTCACCGGCTTGACTTGGAGTCATTGCGGCTGCAGCAAGTGCATTCTGACGCATACATGCTCGAATGAAATCAACCCGATCCTTAGGTCTCTCAAAAAGCCCTGCGTTATCAAATTCACGATACTCAGCCATTTGCGCTTCGGTCAGCGCATTAATATCAGCAGGCTCTAATCCTAGATCAATTGCTTCGGTGCGGAGATCGCCCGAGCCGCTCAAACCTGAACCAATAACATTCATATAGTTTGAGAGTATTCATACTTTTGAGTATGATCCTCCAAGAGGGTAAATCCTATTCGTCCAAGTCTAAGACCCCAAAAAGCCATAAACTCTTCAACGCTAGGCACAGGAACGCCCATACGTAAAATTCCACCTGGTTTTAAAACTCGTTTAAATTCAGAAATAATCTTGCCGTCATCAATATAAGAGCCTAATGCCACCAATTCATCAAAACTCTCATCTTCAAAAGGCATATTGATCCTATTCCCATGAACAAAATGAATCCGTTCCCCATAAGTCTCTTTAGCGACTTGCCAAATACGATGCTTGAAATCAACAATGGGCTGATCTAGAGCCGTATAATCTTCACCCTCCTCCAATCGAACTCCACGGTCTTCAACTTCTAAATCTTTCAAACGTTCACCATGTCTATGGTGCATGGGGTTAATAGCTGGACCAACCTCTAAGATTCTCCTCATTTTTAATTTTGTTTTCTAAGCTGCCTTTTGTGTATCAGTTCCTTGGACGTTTTCTTCAAAAACAACCGGTATTTCCTGTACTGCAACCGTTTCCGGAACCGGGATGGGAGCGGGTTCTGAGATAGCCGGTTTTGCTTCTTCAACAGGTTTCACTTCGGCCTCTGCTACAAGTTGCAATGCAGCAGGCTCCTCCACTTCAACCGAAGCAACAGGCTCTACTGCTGCGGCAGGTACTTCAGGAGGCAGCACCGACTTGGGCGCTTCAATAGGCTGATCGAGTACAGCAGCGACGTTTTCGGTAAAGTTGGCTTCTTCACTAGCGGCATCCATTTCTTTTGGTGCTTCTTCTTCCTTAGGTTTTTCTGTCGGAACGACAGGAGCAGCTACTTCGACTGGTTTAGTTTCCTCTGGTTTAACCTCGACCGAAACAGCATCAGCCGGAGCAGGCACCGTCGTCGCCACTTCTGCAGGTGCTTCTGCAGGCGTTTCAGCAATTTTTTCCTCAGCGGGTTTTTCTTCCGCGGCAGCGGTTTCAAATTCCGCTTGAACGGCGCCTTTGGCGAGCAACTCCTCCGGATTAGTCGTCACAATGCGATCTTCGCTGAACGAAGCAATGACTTGAATAGCCACGTGTTTCAAACCGGCAAAGAAGAGACCTTGCCCAACCCCGGAGTTGAGCAGCATGTACTTCTCCCCTTCCGTCAGATTGAAAACCTTGGAAAGCGGCTCAATGGCCGAGGGCGATTGCTTGAGCAAAAGTTGCATCGATGAATTCGTAATAATCGGTTTTCCGAAGGAGCTGCTCACAAAGTCTTCCACATCCTGAGTGATGGTGGTGACTCCGAGGTAGTATTTTCGAGCCCGCTTCACGAGTCCGAATAAAAACTTAGCACTGTCTTCATGTTGCATCAGCGACCACGCTTCATCAATCACCAGAATGCGCTTTTTGAGAGAAGAACGAACTCGGTTCCAAATGTAGTTCAAAATAATGTACATGGCCACCGGACGAAGTTCGTCTTCAAGGTCTCGAACCGAAAAAACCATAAGCCCGGTATCAAGAGTCACATTGGTTTCTTTGTTGAACACACCGGCGTAGGTTCCGGTGACGTACTTTCCAATGCGCTGAGTCATATCGGCGGCTCCATCCATGGAAGAAAGCACGCTATGAAAATCAGTCATCGTGGGAGTTTGAAAAGACGAGGGGTCCGCGCTGTCCATGGTGATTCCCTTCGTGGCGTAAGTATCGAGAAGCGCTTTATCCAAAATTCCTTCTTCTTGAGCGCTGATGGTACCGAGCATCAGGCGCATCAGACCCGTCAGATTGATGACCGCGCTGCGAAGTAGGTCTCCGGGCTTAAGATCTTCTCCCTCGAGTGGCGTCGGCAAATCGAAAGGATTGATACGACGATCGGAATTGAGCGAAACATTGAGGTAGGTTCCCCCCACCGTTTCACAAAGCGCACGATATTCGTTTTCCGGATCAATAATAATCACATCCGTTCCAAACATGAGGGAGCGCAGCACTTCCAATTTCACCGCGTAAGACTTACCAGCTCCGGACTTGGCAAACACGGTCGAGTTGGCATTTTCGAGCGAGAATCGATCAAAAATAATCAGCGATTCATTGTGGCGATTAAGCCCGTACAAAATCCCATCGTTCGAGGTGAGCTCCGAAGAAATGAAAGGGAAAGTCGTAGAAAGAGGCGAAGTATTCATGTTGCGCTGCACCGTGATTTCATCAAGGCAAAGGGGGATGGTCGCCGTGAAACCTCTTTCCATTTGGAGATCGGCACGCTTAGAGAGGACCAGTTTACCGGCGAGCAAACTTTGCAGTTCTTTGGTGGACTTACGAAGCTCATCTTCATTCGCCGAATACACTGTGAAGTAGAGCCCAAATTGGAAAAATTTCTCCTGACCACGCTGCAGTTCGGTTCGAAGTTGTTCCGCATCTTCCAAAGCGGTTTCCAAGGCCGGATCTCGCACATTTCCCTTGTCCGCAGCCATACGAATGGAGGATTGAAGTTGGGCGACTTTGGACTTAAGCGTCTTCATGATGTCCTCCGAGGAAATCGGATAAACAAACTGCGTAATGTCCATGGTCACATCGTAATTCACCACCGGCGAAAGCCAGTTCGTATCGATATAACGCGGATAGGTATAAATGAAAAAGGTCTGACAGTAGAGCCCATCAATTTTCAGATGGTCATAACCCACTTCAAAAGAAGAAGGGGCAATGAGATCTCGAATGGAAGCAATTCCTTCTTGAAAAAGTTTTTCCGCTTCAAGCAGTTTCTTTTTATCGACGAGCTCTTTAGCGGCGGGTACTTTCGCCGCGGGCGCTGCGCTGGGCGTAGCCGCCTGCATGGGAGTTCCTAAAACTGGCATAGCCGGTGTTTGGCTTGCCGCAGCTGTTGCTGGAGTCGGGATTGGTGCTACAGAATCTGCCATGCGTGGAATACACTAATTACATCTTATCATTTTATCACAAAATGACCAGATTTGCTATGGTCATTGCGCGTTACAATCATTTTTGATACAATTTAGCAGTATGAAATTCAGACAAGCCCTCTTTTGGGACACCAATCCAAAAAAGATAGATACGGAAAAAAATGCCAAATACATCATTGAGCGAATCTTGGATTTTGGCAGTGATAAAGAAGTGAGATGGTTGAGGCATTTTTATGACAAACGCCTGATCAAAAAAACGGTGCTTAAATCAAGGTCATTGCAGCCGGAAACCAAAAACTTATGGATGCTACTTTTAAAGGGCGCGTAAAATTACATTTTGAAATTTTGCCTCGCGCAACAAAAAAAGCGCTTGATTCTTTGTCCAAACAAAATTGGCTTAAAGATTCGGCCTGGTACCTCGCCGGAGGAACCGCGCTTGGCCTGCAAGCCGGACACCGCAAATCGGTTGATTTAGATTTTTTTACTGAAAAAAAAGATTTTGACAGCGCAGAATTCTTGGATTCTTTATTTAATAATAGTGAGTGGAAAACTGTCATAAATAAGAAGAATACTGTTTACGGTGAACTGTTCAAGGCAAAAATCAGTTTTATCGCTTATCCATTTTTTGTGCCAAAACAAGATTATGTCCAATATGGCACGATTAAAATGCTGTCTCCTCTCGATATCGCCGTAATGAAAATTATCGCTATTTCCCAGCGTGGACGGAAAAGAGACTTTTTTGATCTGTTTTGGTGCGCTCAACACATTGAACCTTTAGAAAAAACAATCAAGCGCTTAAAAACCCAATATCCGGCTGTTGCACATAACTATCACCATATTTTAAAAAGTTTAGTGTATTTTAATGACGCTGAAAACGATCCACCGCCTGAAATTTTTTTCAAAGCATCTTGGCGCACTGTGAAGAATTATTTTAGAAAAGAAGTGGTGGATATCACGAATAATCTAATAATACAACCGTAGTCATCTTGCTTAAACTCAGTTGAATCCAAAATACAAAAAAATCATCATCAACTTTTGCCAAGATGATGGACTAGGCTGTCTAGAAATTTACTAGCCACCCGCATATTCTAAAGGTCTGCCCGGGCAGACCTAAAATGAAACACTTCTCAGCGATTGTCAACCTTTCTCCATTTTGAATTTTCATACTTATGGTAAACTACGCGCGATCTTCAAATTTTAAAATTCCCTATGCCGAAAAAGAAGAAAGATGACGACATGAACCCTGAGGAAGAACGCCCGGAAAATGAACAACCGGAATCGTCCCAAAATAAAGAGCCCGAAACCTTCGCCGAACTCTTCTCTATGGGAAAAATCACCGCTCGCAATGTGGTGGAGGAGATGGAAGAGTCTTACCTCGATTACGCCATGAGCGTCATCGTTTCACGTGCCCTTCCGGACGTGCGTGATGGTCTTAAGCCCGTGCATCGTCGCATCCTCTTTGCCATGCATGAAATTGGACTTCGGTCCGGAGGCAGTTACAGAAAATCAGCCGCCGTAGTGGGAGAAGTGCTGGCCAAATACCACCCTCATGGAGACCAAGCCGTGTACGACTCGATGGTGCGTATGGCCCAAGATTTCTCTCTGCGCTACCCACTGGTAAAAGGTCAGGGAAACTTCGGTTCCGTGGATGGAGACAACGCCGCGGCCATGCGTTACACCGAGGCTAAAATGGAGAAAATTTCGGACGAAATGTTGACCGACATTGAAAAGGAGACCGTGGATTTTCTTCCCAACTACGACGGGCGCTACCAAGAGCCCAAAGTGCTTCCCGCTCGAGTTCCCCAACTCCTTCTCAATGGAACCATGGGAATCGCCGTGGGTATGGCCACCAATATTCCGCCTCACAACCTCACAGAACTCATGGCTGGTCTTATTGAACTTTCTGAAAACCCGGAAATGGACATCGATGGGCTCATGGAACACATCAAAGGTCCAGACTTCCCAACGGGCGCAACCATGTATGGAATCAACGCCATCAAAGAAATGTATGTCACCGGACGCGGAGGAGTAACAGTGCGGGCCAAAGCCGAGATTGAAGAAGAAAAAATGGACGTCATCGAATCATCGTGACAGAAATCCCTTATCAAATCAATAAAGCCTCACTCGTCGAAAAAATCGCCGAATTGGTGACCGATAAAAAAATTGTCGGAATTTCCGACCTTCGCGACGAATCGAACCGGGAAGGAATGCGCATTGTGATTGAACTCAAGAAAGATTCTTACCCCAGCAAAATCCTCAATCAGCTCTACAAGTACACGCCCATGCAATCGAACTTCAACATGAATATGATTGCCCTGGTGGATGGACTTCAACCTCGCCTTCTCAATCTAAAAGAGGTGCTCGAGTACTTTATTAAACATCGAAAGGAAGTCATCACTCGTCGCACAATTTTTGAACTTAAAGTGGCGAAAGCCCGGGCCCACATTTTGGAAGGGCTGAAGATTGCACTCGACCAAATCGACGCCGTGATTGCTACCATTCGCAAGTCTGAAACCAAGGAGGAAGCGCATGCGGCGCTCATGGAGAAATTCACGCTCAGCGATCTTCAAGCGCAAGCCATCCTCGAAATGCGACTCCAAACTTTGGCCGGACTCGAACGCGCCAAAATTGAAGATGAACTCAAAGAAAAAATTGCCCTCATTGAAGAGCTCGATGGCATTCTTAAAGACACCAAGAAAGTCATGAAAATTATGATCCAAGAATTTGAGGAAATTAAAAAGACTTATGGGGACGCACGACGCACCGAAATCATGCCTCAAGCCCTCGGCGATTTCTCGGTGAAGGACACCATCCCCAATGAAGAAATGGTGGTGACTCTCACGCAAGAAAACTACATCAAACGTGTGGCTCCTTCAGCCTTCCGTCGTCAAGAACGCGGAGGTCAAGGCAAGCTCGCCATGAGCACCAAAGAAGAAGATGAAATCCAAATCATGCGCTTCGCTAAAAACCACGACAAGCTTCTGTTCTTCACGAACACGGGGCGTGTGTTCCAACTTCCGGTCTACGAACTTCCCATGGCCACAAGACAGGCAAAGGGGATTCCGCTTGTGAACCTCATCCAAATGACCAAAGAAGAATATGTGACGGCCATGCTGGTGGTGAAAAACGAAGAGTTCAAAGGCGACTTCCTCTTTATGGCGACGAGGCACGGAACCGTGAAAAAAACGGCGGTGGCTGAATTCAAAAATGTGCGCAAATCCGGACTCATTGCCATCAAACTTCGTGAAACCGACTCCCTTGCTTGGGTGAAACAAACCAACCCCACAAACCACGTGATGATTGTAACAAGAGAAGGAAAGTGCATTCAATTCGACGAAGCCGATGTGCGCTCCATGGGCCGCGCTTCCATGGGGGTACGCGGAATTAAAGTAAAAGCGGGAGACGAAGTAGTGGAAATGGACATCATGAAAGACTTGAAGTCCGATCTTTTTGTGGTGATGGAAAATGGACTCGGGAAACGAACCCCCATTGAGGAATATCGTTTCCAAGCTCGCGGAGGAAGTGGCGTGAAAACCGCCAACCTCAATGACAAAACCGGAAAATTGGTGGGTGCTCGTGTCCTCGAGCCGGGCACGGAAGGAGACATCATTATTGTTTCAAAAAAAGGTGTTATGATACGTACGAATTTAAAGAGTGTTCCAGCTCGTGGCCGAGCCACTCAAGGGGTTTACCTGATGCGTGTTAAAAACGATGATAAAGTGGCTTCCATGTCCTTCATCGCACAATCCGAACAGGACGTGAGCGAACAGGCGGAAAGCGTAGCGGAGCTTGCCCTTTCCTAAATACCTATGAAGAAAACCCTCCTCGCTCTCTTCACTGGAGTACTACTCGGCACCCTCACAGGGTTTCCTTTGGCGTCTGCCGCGAGCGGAGACCTTGCCCTTTCCGCCGGCAACGTGTGGTTCAGTACGGAAAGCTACCTCGAAGGAAGCACCATTCGCATTTGGGCCTCCGCACAAAACAACAGTCCCAGCGATCTTTTGGGGAGTGTTCGATTTTCCGTGGATGGCAGCCTCATCGATTCCGACCAACCCATTTCGGCCTTAGCCGGCAAAACCGATGAAGTTTTTGTGGATTGGGTCCCCGGCACCTACGGAACCTTTACCCTGACCATTCAAGTCATCCCTTGGGATTCGAGTTCCGACAATCCCGACAACAACACGGTTCATAAAGAAGTGACGGTTTACCAAGACACGGACCGCGATGGAATCCCTAATGGCAGTGATTCTGACAAAGACGGCGATGGCGTCGCCAATGAAGAGGATGCCTTTCCTATTACCTACAGCGAATCGAAAGACACCGACGGGGATGGCCAAGGAAATAATGCGGACCTGGATGACGACAACGATGGCACGCCCGACAGCGAAGATCAACTTCCTGAAGATTCCCGCTACACGGAGGACCAAGACGGCGACGGACTGGCCGACGAAGTGGATGAAGACCAAGATGGAGATGGCCTTTTAAATGAAGAAGAAAGCAGCGTGGGCACCGACGAAGCCAAACAAGACACCGATGAGGACGGCAGCATGGATGGCCAAGACACCTTCCCCACCGACGCCTCAGAATGGCAGGATACGGATGCGGACAGCATTGGAGACAACTCAGACTCCGACATTGATGGAGATGAAATCGAAAATGAATCGGATCTCGATCCTTACAACCCGGCTCCCTCCGCGGAAGTTGAGCAAGATGTGTTTATTGCCGGCCTGGGAGAGGAAATCTTTTTTGATGGCAGTGCCTCTGAAGATGATTCCATCATCAGCCAATTTGTTTGGCTCTTTGGAGGAAGTGATTCGGAAGAAGATTCGGTGGGACTTGCAAGCGATGGCGAAGAGGCAGAAAGCGAAGCGTCAGTCCCCTCTACAAAAACCGGCCCCCGTGTCAGCCATGTTTTCACGACAACCGGTCTTCAAACCGCCACTTTAACAGTGTATGACTCAAACGGCCAATCGGATACGGTTGAAATTAAGGTTCGTGTTCTGGATTACGATTTCCTTATCAAAGCTGCGCTCTTCAGTTTACTGCTTCTTTTGCTTGCGTTCTATCTTATCTATCGCTATACTCGCGCTCGCTTATCTAAGAAAAATCATGAAGACCGACGTTCATCCAAAGTACTTCGCCGACGGAAAAATAGTGTGCGCTAACTGTAACCATGAGTTCCCCATTGGTGCCACCAAAGAAGGAATCCGCGTGGAAATTTGCAGCCAGTGCCACCCTTTCTTTACCGGTAAAAAGGTACTTATAGACACCGAAGGTCGTGTGGATAAATTCCGCCAAAAGACCGCCAACGCCACCGGTCGTGAGAAAAAAGTTCGTAAAAAGAAAACTCTTGAGGAGCGCGTCAATGAAGAGTTGCTTGAACAGCTCAAAAAAGAAAGAGCTAAATAATGTTTGATTTTTTACTTACTCACCAGTCCCAAGAGTGCGCCGCGCGCCTCGGTGTTTTTTCGACCCCCCATGGGGACATTCAAACTCCGGTTTTTATGCCGGTGGGCACGAAAGCCACGGTAAAATCTTTGGATTATAAGGATTTGGACGGCCTCGGAACGGAAATCATCCTGGCCAATACCTATCACCTCGCCATGCGACCGGGCAGTGAGTTGGTGACTCGCATGGGTGGTCTTCACAAATGGATGAATTGGGATAAACCCCTTCTCACTGATTCCGGCGGTTTTCAGGTGTTTTCTTTAAAAAAATTGAACAAAATCACGGACGACGGAGTGGAATTCCAATCTCACCTCAATGGCGACAAACACTTTTTTACACCGGAAAAAGCCATACAAATTCAAGAAGAACTGGGCGCCGATATTATTATGGCCTTTGACGAATGTGCCCCCGCCGATGTCGACGAGAGCTACACCAAAGTAGCCATGCAGCGCACTCATCTTTGGGCTGAGCGTTGCCTCAAAGCCAAAACTCGAGTCGATCAAGCACTCTTCCCCATCGTACAAGGAGGTCACTTCAAAAACTTACGAGAAGAATCAGCAAAATTTATGGCTTCACTGGGGACACCGGGAATTGCCATTGGAGGCGTGAGCATCGGCGAAGATGCTGAACAAAAATTTAGTGCAATAGACTGGGCCCTTCCCCATTTGCCAAAAGAAAAACCTCGCTACCTCATGGGGGTTGGAACTCCGGATGATCTTTTGGAAGCCGTGGAACGTGGCGTAGATATGTTCGATTGCGTGCTCCCTACGCGCCTTGCTCGTCACGGTGCTTTTTGGGATTTTGAGGGCCGCCATTCCATTTTTAGCGAAAGCTATAAATACGATGATTCCCCCTTATGTCCGCAAATACCCCACTACGCTTCTCAAGAATTTTCAAAAAGTTACCTGCGCCATCTCCTCACGGAAAACGAACTGTTGGGGATTCGCCTCTTATCTATGCATAATATTGCATTTTTGTTTCACCTTATGTCCCAAATTCGCTATCATGTACGCAAAGGCAGCTTCGGCTCCTTTAAAAAGAACTTCCTAAAACTTTTTCACTCCACGCATGATCCGCTTACTTCAGGGCCAGATTCACAGTAAAGAAGACCGAACAATAATTTTGTTCGTTAATGGCGTGGGTTACCATGTTTTCGTTCCCCTCTCCATACTTTCCAATGAAGAAATTGACATCATGCTCTTTATTCATACTCATGTCCGCGAAGACGCCCTCACACTTTTCGGCTTTCGAACAAAAAATGAGCTCAACTTTTTCGAGTTGCTGCTGACAATAAACGGCATTGGACCAAAAATGGCCATGGACATAATGAACCAGCCCATCGACACCATACGAAACGCCATTTTCACCGGCAACATTCCGGCACTCACCAAAATCCCCGGCATCGGCAAGAAAACGGCCGAACGCATGATCTTGGAACTCAAGTCAAAAATCGAACCATCCGATTCTCTGGACAAGAACTTCAACCCCTCGGAAGCCCTTACCGACGACGTGGTCTCCGCCCTCGAAAACCTGGGCTACAAGCGTCACCACATCCAAAAAGTCCTCTCCGAGCAACCCTCCGGAGCCTCTACCGAAGACCTCATCCGAATCTTTTTGCAACGAGTTTAGCTTTATGATAGGCTCCAAAGCCAACAATAAAGATGAAAATTGAAACTCTGCAAGAAGCTTTGACCGATGTTCAAATTAATTTTCCTTTTAATAATTTAAGGAGACTTTTAAAATGGGATGATCACTCGCAGCGCTTACCAAAAGCTTTCGGCGGAGCTTGCGTATTCCAGCTAAAACAACTTCGGGAACACCTAAAGAATTTCGAAGAATTTGAGATTCATTACATAGAAGAAATAGGAGGTACACATAGTGTCATGATTTGTAGGCACAAAGTAACGGGTAAACTTATTTTGATGGATCCTTTTTTACTGCATAAAGAACCCATAGACTTAAGTAAAATACTCGCGGAAAGAACAGCTCGAAAGTTTGCTATTCATCCGACTTTAGCTGGATCTGGACAAATGTGCATAGAAATTCGCCCCGGCTCCGGAAGTAGTTTTCAAATCACACTCTATTACAATCCCTGGAATGAAATGGATTATACCGTCTACGCTTTTAACGCAAGCAAATTGTTACCGCATCATCCCTCAATCACGGAAGATCGAATAAAATCAGAAGTGCCCGAACTGGCCTTACGAGTATTTAACCCCGAAGAAGGAACCACCACTCTTGCAGCGAATGTGAATACAGGGACTCTTGTCATAAGAAAAAAAGGCCTTCACAGCCAAAAGTATTATGAAGCTACAACAGGCTTTGATGCTGAACTGGCACGAGTAAGTGAACGTGTTCATCTCGACGTTTCTGAACTTTTAAAACTTTTTGCTGACGCGCGAAAAATCTATAGTGGCTTTCGAAAGTGATTGATGCTAAAAAGGGTACATGCGCCTCATCACTCACCTGCAAAACCTTCGTTACCTAATTGGTTTCACGGGGACAAGTGGTTTTATGCTTCTTGGGAAGAAGAATTTCTTTTTCACAGATTTTCGTTATCGCGGTGTGACGGAGCAATTGGAGAAATCAAAAACACGAGTCCCCTTTCGTTTCGTAGAAGTGAACAAAAATTTTGAACAAGAATTGAAGAAAAGGGCCAACAGCCAGATTGAATTTGAAAGTCAGCACATGACCATAGATGAGCTGAAAGCGTGGAAGAAGAAATTGAAGCTTCCCTTCAGTGCCTTGAAGCATCCCATTGAGGAGCAACGCCTTATAAAGGACAACGAAGAAATCAAAAAACTAAAGAAGTCCCAAGAAATAAACGAGGAGACCCTAAAGCGAGTGTTAAAACTTTTGAGACCGGGCATCACGGAGCTGGAAATCGCTTGGCAAATCAAAGTGATTGGTCATGAACTCGGCGCGGAAGATATTTCCTTCGAGCCCATTGTGGCTTTTGGAGCTCATAGTGCCACTCCCCATCATCAAAACTCCGGAGCGAAACTTAAAACTAACGAAGTGGTGCTCATTGATATGGGCATGAAGTACCAAGGTTACTGCAGCGATATGACTCGAACTTTTCTTCCCAAAAAGGCCAGCGCCGAACAAGTCAAAGTCTACGAAAAAGTTTTGAGCGCGCAAACCGAAGCCATCCGCGCGCTCAAGGCGGGCGTCAAAGCCTCAAAACTGGACCGAATTGCTCGCGAATCCATGGGAAAAGACGCCGAGCACTTCGGTCATTCTCTCGGCCACGGCATCGGCCTCGACGTTCACGAAGCCCCGAGCCTCAGCGCGAGCAGCAAAGACACCTTAAAAGAAGGAATGGTGGTCACCGTGGAACCGGGAATTTACTTGCCCGGAAAATTCGGCGTGCGCATTGAAGATATGGGCCGCGTAGGCAAAACCGGCTACGAGAATTTTACGCGGTTCGAGAAATAACTTCCTGAATCTTACGAGCGGCCTCCAAAAGATGTGAAAGTACGGCATCGCCTTCCTTAAGAGCCAGTGCTCTTGTTTGGAATCCACCTGGCGTCATTTGAACGGTTTCAACTCGAAGTGCCCCACCACCCTGGAAAGCTCGAAGGAAAATTCCATACTCAGGCCGTACTAAATTTTTTAATCCTGTGTCTGTATCTTCTCTAGCTACAACCGGCACAAAATCATCATCAACTCTAACCGATGCTCCCGACCCACTCTCAACGGCTACACAGTGAGCCCCATTCAGTAAAGTAGAAAGTTGATCGAGTTGACTCATATTAAATTGTTCCGTGCCTTATATAGTGCTTGCCGGAATTTTTGGCAAGTTGAAAATGCTTTCTTTTCCTTAGGATTACATTAAAATAAGTCGGCCTCATTGACTCAAAAGATTCATTAATCCAAAAATATGTGCGGAATCTTCTCCTATCTCGGTCCCAGCGATAAAGCGGCGGAAATTGTGCTCAAAGGACTCAAAAAACTCGAATATCGAGGTTATGATTCTTGGGGAATTGCGGCAAAGGACAAAGCAGGGAAAATCGCCATCGAAAAACATGTTGGCAAGATCTCGGAAGTCATTCATTTGGGTGAAATGCTCACGAGTCCTTCTCATTTGGCCATGGGACATTCCCGGTGGGCAACACACGGTGGAGTAACGCAGTACAATGCCCACCCTCACACCACGGAAAATCAAGATATTGTCATTATTCACAACGGAATTTTTGAAAATTATTTGGAGTTGAAGGGAAAACTGATTGCGAAAGGACATCAATTCCGCTCCGAGACCGATACGGAAGTGTTTGCGCATTTGATAGAGGAAGAGATGAAAGCGGACGGAGGATTTCAAGCGGCGTTCATCCGAGCGGCAAAACAAATAGTGGGACGTTATGCGGTGCTGGCCATCCACGAAAAAGAGAACAAAATTATTGCGGCTCGCCGCGGCTCGCCGCTCATCATTGGTAAAGCCAAGGACGGCGCGCTTTTTGTGGCTTCGGATGTTCCCGCTTTTCTCGAATACACCAAAGACGTGATGTACCTCGATGACAACCAAATGGTAGTTCTGGATGAAAGCGGGGCTAACTTTTTCGACATCCCAAGCGGTAAAACCATAGAAAAACGTCTCATCACTCTGGATTGGAAAGAAGAAGAGGCCGAAAAGGGAAATTACGCCCACTTCATGATTAAGGAGATCATGGAGCAAAAAGAAAGTATCACCCGAGCAATCAACACCGATGAAGAAAAACTGATGAAAGTTGCCGAGGCTATAAAGCATGCTTACGGAACTTATTTTGTGGGCTGTGGAACCGCCGGAAAAGTGGCCATGATGGCCGAATATTTGTTTGCCAACATTGCCGAAAAACATGTGAATGTGAAGTTCGGTTCCGAATTTAAAAGTGCCAAACATTTTCTCACCGATCGCTCCCTCGTCATCGCCATCTCCCAGTCCGGTGAAACCGCGGACACCCTCGAAGCCTTGGAAATCGCAAGGGAAAAAGGAGCAACGGTCGTTGCGCTGGTGAATGTAGAAACCTCTACTATGGCTCGAGTGGCGGACATCGTTTTGCCCTTAAAGGCAGGTCCCGAAAAAGCCGTGGCTTCCACCAAGGCCACCACGTCTCAAATGGCAATTGTGATGCTGCTCGCCTACGCGGTTGCCGGAAAGCTAAAAGAGGGGAAACAGCTCCTTATTGAGGCCGCCGGAAAATTGAACGACCTTTTGAATCCACGCTATGAAGAACACATTGAAAGCGTGGCCGAGCAGCTCAAAAACGCCAAAGACATTATGATTATCGGTCGGGATCAGCTTTACCCCATTGCCTTGGAATCGGCCATTAAACTCCAGGAAGTTTCTTACATCCACGCCGAAGGTTTCGCCGGAGGCGAACTCAAGCATGGACCTCTGGCCCTCATTTCGGAAGGTATGCCCTGCGTGGTCCTCACCGCAAACGACGAGTACAAACAAGAAATTCTTTCCAATGCGATGGAAGTGAAAGCTCGAGGAGGATTGCTCCTTGGCATTGGCCCAAACAATGCGGAAATTTTCGATATCTGGATTCGCGTGCCGGACGTGGGTCCCGCCGCTCCAATCTTGAGCATCATTCCCGTTCAAATCCTTGCTTACAAGCTCGCCCTTGCTCGGCAAAATAACCCCGATATGCCACGAAATTTGGCAAAATCGGTCACTGTGAAGTAACACGCAGTAGCGAAGCGGATGCGCATATAAAAAGTGGAGAATCTCTCTTGTTTAGAGGTCGCTTTTCTGCTAAAATATTTAGATAAACAAAAACAAACGTATGGCACCTCAATCTGCGCTTAAGCGAATACTCAGTCATCTCCTGATTCTCACGATTGCGGGGGTTTTGAGTTTTCCCGCGTCGTTGATGGTGAACGTGCCTTACGCACATGCCACCACTTATACCGTTACGAACACGGATGATGCAGGTCCCGGCTCACTGCGCCAAAGGATTACAGACGCAAATACAAATGCGGGTGCCGACGTCATCGACTTCAATAGCGCCCTGTCGGGAACCATCATCACCGGCTCCGACCTTCCCACTATTTCGGAAGCGGTCACCATTGATGGAACCACCGCTTCTAACGCACAGGGTGGAGCCGATATAGTCATCAATGCTGCGGGAGAAGGCCATTGTCTTAAATTTGACGCGGGATCGGGCAATCAATTGAAAGGAATAGGTTGCACAAATCCCACGAAAGGTTTCATTTTCACCTCCAACGTAACGGGGGGGACTATAGGCGGAACGGGTGCCCGAGACCCCAATGAAGTGCAGAGTTGCGCCACTGCCGGAATTAGTGTTGAAGGAGGAGATAATCTTACCTTCATCCAAAATAGCGTGGGAACAGCGGGTGCGAATGGCATTGGAATTTCAATTTCCGGAACCTCTACGGGTATTGTCATAGGAGGGAGCACCGCCGGAGAAAGAAATATCATTACGAGCAGCACTACTCACGGAATTCAAGTGGTTGATGGTGCCGCTATCATTAAAGGGAACTGGATTGGGACGAGGGACGGAAATGATGATTTTGGGAATGGAAGCAACGGAATCGACATTGGAACCGGAGTGACTTCAACCACCATTGGAGGCACCACTGCCGGAGAAGGAAATGTAATTTCAGGGAATAACGCGAATGGAATCGCGATCGTAGGATCCGGCTCCATTACGGTTCAAGGAAATTATATTGGGGTGACCTCTGCCGGTACCGCCGCACTTGCAAACACTCTATCCGGAATACTCGTACAAACTTCAAGCAATACCATTGGTGGAACAGTGGCTGCGGCCCGCAATATTCTTTCCGGAAATTCAGCGGATGGAATAAGACTCAGCACCGCCGGCACCGCCAACAGTAACATGATACAAATGAACTATATTGGAACCAATGCGGCGGGTACTGCGGCATTGGCCAATGCCTTGGCCGGAATCTATTTTGAAACGGGAACCATGACAGCCACCACCATTGGCGGCTCCGGGTTTGGAAATGTGATTTCAGGTAATACGGGATCCGGAATTCACATAGCTTCAACGGCAGCGACAGGATCGCTCATTTATGGGAATACCATTGGACTTGCAGCCGACAATACAGCCGCTCTAGGAAATGGAGCCCATGGAATTAGTATACAAGCGGATGGAACCATTGTGGGCGAGACCAATACAAACCCACGTCGAAATTTTATTAGCTCCAATGCGGGGCTTGGAATTTGGATCAATGGAGCCGACAGCACTACGGTTGTGAACAACTACATTGGTTTGGCTGCTGATGGTACAACGGCTCGAGTCAATACGAATCATGCCATAGGCATAGATACAACCGGTGCTTCAAATACCATAGGAGGTACTGCTGTGGGTGCACCTAATGTAATGAGTGCTGTAAGCGCAAAAAATTGTGTAAACATTGCAGCGGATGCGGGAAATTTTAATAATATACGCTCGAACGGTTGTCTGTCCAGCCCTGATACTTCAGGGAACGTGGTCTTAAGCGGAAGCGCAAATGAAAGTATTACGGCTCCAACCGTGGATGCCGCTTCCACGACTTCCTACGTGAGCGGAACAAGTGGCACTGCCAGCGGAGCTGTGGATATTTTTGTGAATGGAGTCTACAAGGCCAGTGTAACGGCAAACGGCAGTGGATTCTGGGAAAAACATTCTGCCACTGTTTCGGGTGGGAAATTTTCCGCTACGGTCACGAATGCATCGAATAGCACTTCTTCAAGTGCAGTGGCTGTTACCGCCCTTGCGGACAGTACGGTTCCAACAAGTCCCTTTGTCAGCAGCCCTGCAAACAATTCTTCTACTTCGGCCGGTACAGTGAATTTCACAGGTACCAAAGAAGCCAACACCAGCATTCGAATCAACGGCACCGAACAAGTTGCTAACGACTCCAGTACTTCTTGGACTGTAAGCAGTGTGGCTTTAAGTGAAGG
Organism: uncultured Candidatus Peribacteria bacterium; assembly: GCA_964359495.1. Taxonomy (GTDB): domain Bacteria; phylum Patescibacteriota; class Gracilibacteria; order UBA1369; family 2-02-FULL-48-14; genus 2-02-FULL-48-14. Next base: position 1,716 of record CAYHTG010000011.1, on the reverse strand, counting down.
AGGAAATAATTTTTCTATTATTGCTCGGGATTTTACCAGCAACGATTCCTCTGTCTTAAACTGGGCTGTCACCCGAGACACTTCCACACCTACTTCACCTACTCTCTCCTACCCTTCCTCCGCAGCGGGATCTGTAACGATTACTGGATCCGGTACTGAAGCGGGAGCCAGCATACTAATCAACAGTAACGATACCGGAACGAATGTTGATTCTTTAGGTAACTTTAGCGTTTTCCCTACGCTTGGTGCGGGAGTGAATAGCATTTCCATCACTATTCGAGATGACGCGGGTAACACTTCAACGGCTGCCGTGGCAACCGTAACCAACTCCGGAGGAGGAGGCGGAGGAGGTGGTGGAGGTGGCGGAAGCAGTTCTGTTGCGGCCGGTACTACCGAACCTACCGTTGGAGGAACACCGGAAACCACAGGAAACGGAAGCATGGCCGGAGAAAGTGAACCCGAACCCACGTCTCAGCCCACGCCTCAGTCCGGTACACAAACACCAAGCGGCGGGAATACAGCTCCCTCGGAAGGAAGCACCTCTCCAAGCCCTCCCGCTTCGGAAATAAGTCCCAAGCCCCAAAATGTGAAACCGGCCCCAACCTACACTTCACCCAAGAGTTTCATTCAGGAAATAAAAGGAATCATAGAGCCCATAAAGCAGCAAAATCTTCGTGAAAACCTTCCTCTGAAACCGGCGAGTCCGGATAAATTCAATGCCCCTCTTCTGGATGGAGGCGCATTGGGAGAAGTCAAAAACGACTTTGGAGTTCCTCAAATTCTTATCGATACCAAGTTAGGTGGCATTGAACCTACGGCAGATCGCGACACGGATGGCGATGGCCTTTACGATTACGAAGAAGTCCTTTACGGAGGAGATCCTAAGGTGAAAGATTCCGATGGGGATGGCTTTTCCGATCTGGATGAAGTGTTCATTCAAGGAACCGATCCTTCCAGCTACGACAGTGATAGAGACGGTAGATCCGACATCACGGATACTGAGCCTTTGAAATACAATGCCCCCGAGCTGAAGCCAAAAGAGGTCCTGGACTACATGTCGGATAACCAAATAGCAACTCCGCTGGGTCAAACCGATTCGGATGAGGATGGCGTCTCAGATCTACACGAAATGTACCTAAGCACCAACCCTCAAGATGACGACAGTGATGCGGACGGCATTTCGGATGGAGATGAAATCCTCCATTTGGGAACGGACCCCAATGCAAGTACAAGTGCCAGCTCCGCCGAGGTTATGCGCGTGGTGAATATCGTCCCCGAGGAAAAAGCGGAAGAAGGTAAACAATTCTACATGGGAAATGCCATTCCCAATGAAGTGATTCAAGTCCATGAAATCAATGAAGATGGTTCCTTAACCCTGCTCGGAGAAACGATTTCAGATGAGGATGGACGCTTCGCCATTTACACAGACGAGGAGTTGAAAGCCGGAACCCACAATTTAGTGGTGACCCGTGGTGAAGATGAAATTGAAGACATCAGCTCCACCTTCTCGGTGAATGTGGTGGAAACGGCGAGTAGACCCGAATTTGTAAACTTGGGCCTGGGTGAAGGAGCAACAACAACAGAAAAGAAACCTACTTTGTCCCTGAAAATTCCTGCTGATCACCTGCTTGTCGTCACATGGCAGAGCAGCATTTACAGCCAAACGTTGATTGCGGATGCCAGTGACCAAACGGTGGAGATCAGTCCTCCGGAAGA
>CAYHTG010000010.1:21961-23668 GCA_964359495.1 uncultured Candidatus Peribacteria bacterium | reverse complement strand
CTGTGACGATATTCTTAATAATTTGTTTGTTGCCTTTAACGTGACGAAGGATGCCTCTTCCAACTGGTTCCAAGCACGTCGTCTTATTCCAATCGATTTCATCAATAGTCCCATTCTGCATGATTCCATGGATATGCGTCAGTTCCAATTTGGAGAAAAAACTTCCCTTCTAACTCCGGAGGAACTGGCGTCTTTGTTTCACTTCCCAAACAGTCGTTACAACTACACGCCGGTTATCAAATGGCTTTCTTATAAAGTTTTACCGGCGCCCACCGATATGACCAATGAAGGTATACTGCTGGGTTACAACACCTATCGTGGAGTGAAGCATGAAATCCATTTTGGAAAGCGAGATCGAGCTCGCCACCACTACATCATTGGACAAACGGGAACAGGTAAATCCGCGTTCCTCAGTTTCATGGCTCGTCAAGACATTCAAAATGGCGATGGGGTCTGTGTGATTGATCCTCATGGTGACTTGATTGAAGACCTCCTCCAGTATGTGCCCAAAGAACGGGTCAAGGATGTGGTTATTTTCGATCCGTCCGACATTGAGCGGCCAATGGGACTCAATATGCTTGAAGCCAATACCACGGAACAACAGGATATGGCGTCCAGCCAGGCTACGGAAATCTTCATTAAAATATTCGGTGATGAAATTTTCGGACCGCGAATTCAACACTATTTTCGTAATGCGTGTTTGACCCTTATGGAAGACCCTGATGAAGGAGCCACGCTTATTGATGTGCCCCGCATTTTCGTGGATGAAGAATTCATGCGCTACAAAGTGGCGAAAGTAAAGAACCCGGTGGTGAGAACCTTCTGGGAGCACGAATACGCCAATACCGGAGACAGAGAGCGTCAGGAAATGATTCCTTATTTCTCCGCGAAGTTTGGGCCTTTCATCACGAACAGTATTATGCGAAACACCATTGGGCAGGCCAAGTCCGCTTTTAATATTCGCGAAATCATGGATAACAAAAAGATTCTCCTGGTCAACCTTTCAAAGGGAAAACTGGGTACTTTGAACACTCAGCTTCTTGGTTTGGTGCTGGTTGCTCAACTCCAAATGGCAGCCATGAGTCGTGTGGACATTCCCGAAGAGGAACGAAAAGATTTTTACCTCTACGTGGATGAGTTTCAGAATTTCGCCACGGACACGTTCTGTTCCATTCTTTCCGAAGCTCGAAAGTATCGCTTAAACTTGATTATGGCTCACCAATACATCGGTCAGCTCACGGTCAGTAAGTTTGGCCAAACCAGCACTCAAATTCGTGATGCCGTCTTCGGTAACGTCGGTACCTTGCAGTCGTTCAAGATTGGTGCTGATGATGCGGAATACATCGCTAAAGAATATGCGCCGGTGCTCACCGAACAAGATGTGATTGGAATTGCGAACTACAAAGCCTATATAAAACTTTATATCAACGGAATCACTTCACGTCCTTTCTCGCTGGAAACCATTTGGGACAGCACGAGTGCGAGCCCAAAAATTCGCGATATTGTGAGGCAGTATTCTCGTATGAAATATGGAAGAAAAAAGGAATTTGTAGATCAGGAGATTTCGACTCGAATCGGTGTGGATGTTAATCAACTTGGCGGCGAGGTAAAACCTGATTACACTACTAACGTTGCGCCGGCGCCGCTTGCGGCGGCTTCCGAGGAAGCAGCGCCTCCCCCTAATACGCCACCTGTGGCAGCCACGCC
>CAYHTG010000010.1:0-21861 GCA_964359495.1 uncultured Candidatus Peribacteria bacterium | reverse complement strand
CTGATGCAAGAACCTGAAGACTACAACGTCATTCATATTGGTCCGGAAAGCCAAAACCCCTTGGACCGTGCTCTTGTTCGCGAAGCTAAAAAAGGGAAACTTTCAGGGATGGCGGGATACATTTCCATGGCGGTTGTGTTTTTAGGATTTGGAATTTTAAATTTTACTTTTCAAATGTCTTTGAACGAAAACGATGAAAAAATTGTCGCCCTTATCGACGAAGTGGGTTCACTGAGTCAGGCTAATTTTGCGCTGACGGAGCAAGTCATTTCTCAAGAGGCGGTACTCCAATCGATTGAAGAGGATTTTTCAAATTTAGATGAAGCTGTTTCAACCGGAGATACTTCGGTTATGCAAAGTGTCTTACAAAACATACTCGGTAAACTTTCCGAAGTGGGAGATGCGGCGGTGAATCTTTCGGAGGATCTTCTGGGTACTTCCGATGACGATACCTTCGATATTCTTATTTTGGGTACGAATGGAGCGCACACCGACAGCATCATGGTGGCCAGCATCAACGAAGAAAAAGAGAAAATTTCACTCTTTTCCATCCCGCGCGATCTTTATATAAATGGTCGTCGCATCAATGCTTACTACACCTATTACGGAGTCGATCAATTGCAGCGTATGGTGGAAGAGGTGACGGGTCTTGAAATGGATCAATACGCTCAAGTGGATCTTGCCGGCTTTATTGAAATTGTAGACATTTTGGGCGGCCTGGATATTTATGTCACTGAAGATCTTTATGACAGTCTCTATCCCAATGGGAAGGGTGGCTACTTCACTTACTCCATTTCTAAAGGGATGCATCATATGGATGGGACCGAGGCTCTTCGTTACGCGCGAAGTCGAGAATCCACCTCTGATTTTGACCGTTCGGAGCGTCAGCAAGTGGTACTGACCGCAGTCCGAAATAAACTCATGGAGCTCGACGGGCTTATGGATATTAAAGAGCTCAGCGCTATTTTTCAGACAGGATTGGGGTACACCACCACAGACATGGATATCCTGGATATTGTTGGATTTTACTATGATTACAAAGACTACGATTTGAACACCGGATTTGGCTTGACGTCGGGAAACTATTTGTATTCCGTCATCAATGAAAGTGGGGCCTATGTTTTGCTCCCCAAAACCGGAAATTTTGAAGAAATTCAGGGGGTGATTTCCGATCTTGTTAATTAGACACGGCTCCGTTAAAGTGCATCCGTGATTTCCTCAACTCCTTTTGTTGTTGTCGATTTGGAAACGAGCGGCCTTACACCCGGCCTCGATCGTATTATTGAAATTGCTGCGATAAAAGTGCTGAATGGGGAAGTGGTGGATGAATGGAACACCCTGGTGAATCCGGGCATTTATCTTCCGCTGGAATCGACTCAAATCCATGGCATTACCACCGACATGGTGCAGCAGTCGGAGCCTTTTCGAGAAGTTGCCCAGCGCTATTTGGATTTTATGGGCGAAGACTCTGTTTTTGTAGCTCATAACGTCGATTTTGATAGAGACTTTTTAAACATTCACTTGAGCCGAGCCGGTCATGAAGTGATGCCAAATCCTTACCTCTGTACTCAAAAATTGGCTAAACGTGTACACCCAAATTTGACTAAATACGGTCTGGGAGCTTTGTCTGAAGTTTTTGGCATTGAATTGCCGCAAGCTCATCGTGCTCTTCATGATGCCCGAGCTACGGCCGAACTGCTCATTAAGTTTTTGCGTGTTTTGCAAAATGGCGGTCTTCGGGACATGAAGGACATTCCGGGCATTCAAAACCTCCCCAAAGAGGTGAAGAGTTTGGCCGGGGGGCAGGTGAGTTTGTTTTAGAAGCCGAATCCATTTGCTCCTTTGGCGACTCCGTTCTATAATTGGAATCTAAGGAAAATTATGACAAAACTTCTCGAAAAAACGCACAGTACTACATCAAAAATCCCTTCTCTACCTGAAAGTTGGTATAAGGCTGCTGGTTTTGCCAAGAATAAAAAAAAGGCGCTTGAGAAACACTTGAAGGAAATTAGAGGTGACTGGGATAAGCGATGAATATTGATACGAACATTCTGATTGCCTTTATTACTGGAGATGAAACAGGAGACGTAAAACTGCGCACAGTTAATTCTGATCCAGGAAAAAGAATAGTACTCGTTTCCGCTAAATTTCCTTCGGCAGTGTTGTAACTTTGAATAGCTCTAAGATGATCATGACTATCAGCCATCGTTTCTCTTAGTTTTTCACTGAACATAGTGCCCTCGAAATTGATCGGATCAGCAAGTGTTGAAGCGGTTTCTTGGTCCACTGCCGTTTCTTGAGCCCCTATTTGGTCATCCACTTTAGGATCGGAACACTGAATTATAGCTCCGAGAGCGATACTGCTTAAAAGTTTGTTATTCATGGGCTTTTTTTAGCTGCACTTCCTGCAGTGATGGTTGCGGGGGTTGGATTCGAACCAACGACCTCCGGGTTATGAGCCCGACGAGCTGCCACTGCTCTACCCCGCGCAGGGATTCTACGAGAATACTTTCACTATGGCAAGTTGATAAAGTCGTGTATACTCTCTTTGTTTATTACTAATTTTTATTCTATGGAAGGACGATGCATGAGATGTAAGAAACAAAAGGAAATGACTTCTACACAAGAAGTCCGCATGAAGAATGGAATGCGAGCCATGAAAGGCAAATGTGCCGATTGTGGGTGTGGTATGTACAAGATTTTGGGTAAGTAAAAAGCTTTCCTAAATGTTCTCTGTACTTCTTTTATCTTTGGCACTCGCTTTGGACGCTTTTTGCGTCTCGTTTATTGAAGGGGCAATCACAAAGAAACGATCCATTATTTTAGCTCTCAAACTGGCATTCACGTTTGGGATTTTCCAGGCTGTTTTGGCTTTTTTTGGTGCTCTTTTAGGGAAGGCCATTGAGCCTCTTTTCAAGGAAATCAAAATAGAAGCTCTGGGGGGAACACTTTTGGTGATGATCGGGGTACAGACTTTAATGGAACACCTTTTTTAATAGCTGCACTTCGTGCTTTTTACTGAACACACTCGGCTTCGCCGAGGGTGGTAGCTGGAGGCGGATTTGAACCGCCGACCCCGGGCTTATGAGTCCCGTGCTCTAACCAACTGAGCTACCCAGCCACGGGCGTCAGTTTAGGGAAAAAATAACCCTTTGGCAAGATTAGGATTTAAAGGGGTTGCTGCTGAAGAAAAACTTCCACCATTTCTTAGGATTGGACCAAGAGGCTCGAATTTGTTCGGAAAGCATTTGAGATTCTTCATCCTGGGCCATGATGACAAGTGCTTCATCGGGGATGACAATGACTTTCTCACCCGGATAAATGAGACCCAGGTTCTGTTTAGCGGTTTTTTCGATGTATTCCTCTGAAGTGTAGTACTGAAAATCGTCCAGTTTTTGGCTGTTTTCGCTTCGAAGTTCTTCATTGCGAGATTCAAACTCCGCGATGTGTTTTTCAATCTGGTAATTGGCGTAAATGGAAACCGTGAGGTTGTACAGCATGTAGGCCACGATGAAAAATCCCACTATGAGGACGAGGCGCATGAGGCCAAATTGACTATCGTAGCTTTCCTGGAGCATCTTTGTTAAACTAATTCCCGACTATTTTAAACCGCTTATGGATTTTTTGAAAGCTGCAAGGAAAGTATTCTTTATAGGAATTGGCGGAATTGGAATGAGTGGTCTGGCGCGGCTTCTGAAAGCCAAAGACTATGAAGTTTCCGGATCCGATTCAACGGCCTCTGCCCTTACAGAAGAGCTTCGGAGTGAGGGTATTGCTGTTTTTGTTGGTCACCGGATGGAGAATCTTCCCGAGGATGCGGATTTGGTCGTTTACAGTGAGGCTATCCCTTCGGAAAATATTGAACTTCAGGAGGCAAAAAATCGGGAGATTCCCACGTTGACTTATTTTGAAGCCCTCGGAGATCTAACTGCAGATACTCATTTGGTGGCGATTGCAGGTACTCATGGTAAAACCACCACGACGGCCATGCTCGGTCTTATATTGATTGAGGCGGGACTCGATCCCACCGTTCTCTTGGGCAGCAAGTTAAAGGAGTTTGGAAATCGAAATATGCGAGTAGGAGGAAGCGACCTGTTTATTGTAGAAGCATGTGAGTATCGTCGGAATTTTATGAGCCTTAAGCCCGATCTCTTGGGAATCACCAATATCGAAATCGACCATGTTGATTTCTTTAAAAGTCAGGAAGAGTATGAACGTGCATTTTTGGATTTGGCTGCTCAAAGTGAGGACGTGGTGTGGCCTGAAGAAGTGAGTGAGTACGAAGGGGAAATGGCCCTTCCTGGCCTGCATAATCAAATGAACGCAGGTTTAGCGGCTTTCTTGGCAAGGCGGCTGGAGGTTTCGGAAAGCTCCATTACTTCTACCTTGGCTGGATTTAAAGGTGCTTGGAGGCGCTTTGAATATAAAGGAGAAACCACTGAAGGTGCTGTGATTTATGATGATTATGCGCACCATCCCAGCGAAATACAGGCCACTTTAGCGGGGGCACGTGAAATGTATCCCGATGCTCGGATTGTTGCCGTTTTTCAGCCCCATCAATACAGTCGAACCGCCGCTCTCCTCAACGCTTTTGCAGAATCTTTCGAGGATGCGGACGAAGTGATAGTGCCGAATATTTATGAAGCGCGTGATACAGAGGCAGACAAGCACGCCGTTTCCGCCGAGCGTTTGGTGGAAGCGATTTCCGCTCATCATGACTGCGTTCGTTTTGGGGATGGACTCGAAAGGACGGCTGACTATTTGGTTGAGACGGTGACGGAAGGCGACTTGGTTTTAGTGATGGGGGCGGGGGATGTTGGGAGGATTATCGAGAAGATTTTGTGATTAGGTTGTATAAGCGAATCTTCAGACAAAGAATTTGACGAAAAGTAAATTAAGTATATAATTCATACGATTTACTCAGCCTGCAGTTATGAATAGAACCTTCATTGACCTTCTCACGCTCACATTGCCCGATGCGAAGGCCGAAGCACTGATCAAGAGTGATTGTGCCGAAGTTTTAGCACCTAAACAAATCCGTGAACTCGTTCTTGAAAGTGGTTTTTTGCAAAGACGTGCAAGGATGCGGAAATTATACGAAGAAGATAAGAAAGAAGCTTGGGGTAATCCAATCACTAGGGCTTTGGATTTTTGGAGTCATGGGAGTTTCAATAGCGTGAGAAGACAACTCTTCCCAAGGAAAGCTGAGGTTTCTGAGCTTTATGGCAGTTTTATCTCACCTTACTTTGCAAGAATTCCAGAGGGTCACTTGGGTACGCTTGTTACAGAAGGAGGACTGTACATGGCTAGAGCAAGACCTGAGTCGGTCGGCTGTAGCTCTGAACAAGAAGGGCCTGTTACTTTTCCAGCTAGAGTTGAAGTTAAAAAATTTTTACCGGTTGAAGGTCAAGCAGATTATGTAAAGGGTCCTAAGAATGGGGTGTTCACGTACGACAACTTTGAAAATTTGGCTGAAGAAGAACTTTTGCTTGTACATAATTTGGCTGAGGTCTTCTTAAGGGGAAGAAGCGAGGTGAGTAGAGATAGCTTTCCGGAGTTGATGGCTGAGCGTGGTTATCCTCATGCGTATGTTTGGGACATAGGTTCGGATGATGGTCCAAAAGAGGATTATTTTGGTGTTGGCTTTCCAAGTTCTAGAGAAAAGATAGTCGCAGATGCCTTGCTTAACGGTGGACACAGCAAGATACTCTTGCAAGGAATAGGAATTTTACTTCATGAGGGTAGTCCAAGGTCTTTGGGTGGATTTCGAGGCAATCCAGGTCAGGCTGCGATAGCCTCAACTTTGGACTTGCCTCAGTCTCGTGAGGATACAGAGCGTTTTGCTGATTTCGTAAAACGTATTTTAGTGCAAGTGAGGGATCAAAAGCTTTTTCCTAATATGCCAACGGATTCAGTTGAGGTGAATTAACTATATCCGTGGTCTCGCAAAAGGACATTCGGGTCGATCCTCTACCTCTATTCCTTGCTCGGCTAGTTTAGAGCGAATGGCGTCACTGGTTTTCCAATCTTTAGATGTACGTGCGGCTTCACGTTCTTCGATGAGCTGGGTTTGCTGAGGGGTAAGGACAAAAGTGGTGGGAAAGATTTGGAGGACTTGGTTGATGCGCTCAATGGAGCCTTGGATGTTTTTTGGGCTGCCGTTCATCCATTCGAAAATGACGCCGAGGGCGCCTGCAACATCAAAATCGTTGGCCATTTTTTCGTAGAAGTTTTTGGTGAGAGCTTCATCGACTTCGCCTTTGAGTTCGTCGCTGCCATCTTTGTGGCTCAAGTAGAATTCGTCGAGGGATTTTAGCGTGTTTCGAGCTTGTTCAAGCATTTCTACACTGTACTCAATGGGGGAGCGGTAGTGGGTGCTGAGGAGGAAAAAGCGGACAATGCGTGGGTGGTATTTTGCGAAGATTTCTTTAAGAGTAAAAAAATTGTTCAAGGATTTGCTCATTTTTTCTTCGTTCACGGTGATGTAGCCGTTGTGCATCCAGAGTTTGGCGAAGGGTTTTCCGTTGGCCGCTTCACTTTGGGCGATTTCACATTCATGATGCGGGAATTTCAGATCGAGGCCGCCGCCGTGGATGTCGAAGGTTTCGCCAAGAAGCTCTGAGCTCATGGCGCTGCATTCAATGTGCCAACCGGGGCGGCCGTCTCCCCAAGGGCTGGGCCAAAAAGGTTCGCCTTCTTTTTTGAATTTCCACAAAACGAAATCTTGGAAGTGACGCTTGTCACTGCGTTCTTCCATGCGTGCACCGGCATTGGATTCGAGTTCGTCGATTTTTTGATGCGAGAGTTTCCCATATTCGTGGAAGGTGCTGATGTCGTAGTAAATCCCATCGGCGAGCGCGTAGGTGTGTCCTTTTGCTTCCAGCTTCTTAATAATCTCAATCATAGGTCCCACAAATTCCGTTGCACGGGGATTAAAAGTGGGAGCTTTGACTCCGAGTGCAGCGTAATCGGCCTTGTATTCAGGAATGATTTTTTCAGCGAGTTCGGGAACCGTGATTTTTTGCTCCTTGGCGCGAGTGATCATTTTGTCCTCAATGTCGGTGATATTGAAGCAAAAATCTACTTCATAGCCGCTGTATTCCAAAAACCGTCGAACAAGATCAAAGGCAATCGCACTGCGACCATGACCTAAGTGGGCATGATCGTAAACTGTAGGTCCACAAACATACATACGAATCTTTTCGCCGGGTTCTTTATTCAGAGGAACTTTCTTCCCTTGGAGGCTGTCGTAAATTTGAATCATAAGGCGGAGTTGATCAGTGTTCGTAAAAGATCAATAATGAGGAGGGCGACGAGGGGCGAAAGATCAAAACCACCGAGGCTGGGGAGGAGTCTCCGAATAGGCACTAAAAGAGGCTCTGTGGTTTGGTGGAGGAAGCGATTGAGTCCATAGGCTTCATGCCGGACCCATGAGAAAATCACACGAAGAAAAATGAGTACGGTAAAAACATCCGCAAGAATGTTCAGGGTTTGGCGAAGGAAAGAAGTAAAATCCATTAGGTCTATAGTGTCGCTGACGCGACGGTTTTTGTAAACTACAACTCTACACTTCGTGTAGTGGTGCACGTTTTCTTAATCCCAGGATGAGGGCTGCTCCTGCAAGACTTAAGGCGAGGAGAGCGTTTGCCGCAGGACCGGTTTCCGGAGTTTCCTCAACTTCGTCTTCGGAACCTGATATTTCCGGTGTTTCGCTGGTGTCATCCACAGCATCCGTATCTTCCTCTTCTCGGCCCAATTCAGGAATACCCAGAACCGTATCACTGAGTTCCCCCTCCGTCCCTTCAACGTCCACGGCGGCTACTGCAAAATAGTACAATTCTTCTGCGGTAAGGTCTTCAATCGTCCAGGTGGTTGAAGAATCCGTGGTCTCTGAAACGGCGAACAAGGATTCCCTGGAAGGACCGTAGTAAACTCGGTAGTAAGCAATGGTGTTTTCGCTTTCGGGTTCTTCCCAAGAAACGATGACGGTTTCCTCAGCACCGGTAGCACTGAGTCCAGTCACGACTCCAATGATGATTTCGGGCTCTTCCACTACTGGCTCTTCTACCGGCTCCTCTTCAATAGGAGCGTCCGCTTCGCTTCCGATCTGTGCAACCGTTAAGGTCAATTGATCCCGATATTGTACTTCATTGCCCAAAGTATCCATAAGGATGACGTCGAGAGTATAGACACCTTCGGTTTCGGGCATGATGAGAGAAACTTCGTATTTTCCGGAGACGCTCGTTTCTTCCAGCTCGTAAACTCCTTCTTGGAAGAGTACAGAGGCTTCTTCCAAATCGGCTTCACTGAGCACCGTTATGGTGACGTTTTGACCGGTACCAAGGGAGTTCTCGGCTGCGTCATCCATTTCAACTGATACAAGCTGTGGGGCGGTGGTATCAATGCTGATCTTCTCAATGGAAGAGGTTTCGATGAGAGCAAAATCATCCGCGGTGACTTCTTTATCATCCTTAGAATACATTTCATCGATTTGTTCGTCCGACAGGACTTCTTCCGTAGTGATTTGAACATCAACGATGTCCACGTAGAGATCGTAGTCGCCATCCGCCAACTCTTGGAGTGAGTAGGTGAAGCTGTTGTCGAAGGCTACGTCCACATGTCCCGTCACCTCTTCATTCATCATAATAAAGGCGGTGTAACCGTATTCCGCTTCGCCCTGTAGTTCTAAAGTGTTGCTGGAATAGGTTCCTTCCGCCGGGCTGATAAGGTCGAAATCACCCTCACGTTCATAGTCTGTGGTTTCAAAATCGGCATCGTAAGTGGGTTCGCTTCCTTCATCTTCCGTGGTGGAAACTTCAAATTCGGCTTCTCCCTTTATGGAAAACTCTTCAATGTCCGTTGCAGAAAGCGTTTGTGTCCCCGGAGTAACAAACTTCACGGCAAGGCTAAAACTGTGTTCTCCTTGGTCCTCTGCAAGAAAAGTGTAATCATTGGGGAGGGTGGCTTCGCTGTCGGAAGAAGAGAAGCGAATGGTGCCTGTGTAGTCACTCACGGTATAGCCACTCTCGTCGATGGCCGTAAGCATGACGGTGGTGTCGTCTCCAACAAGGATGCTGTCATCGATCGTAACTTTAAAGGAGTCTATACTTCCGCTTTCCTCTGCTAGAAAAATATCGTTGTCGTCGTGCCCACCCACCTCAGCAACTGTTCCGGAACTTGAGTAGGCTAGTTTAGGTTTATCTAAAAGTGTTTTATTGATACTGGAATCGAAAACGGTGAATTCGTAAATCCCTTTCTTCTCTGAAGTGAGGTAAAAATTCATGTGACCGTTCTCGTCGGTTGCAAATTCCGAGGTGTAGACGGAAACGGAGCTTGTGCCGGGAATGACTTTGAGCACGTGGCCGTCAATTTCATTTCCGTAGGCGTCGAGCAGAGAAACCGTAAGCTCAATGGTTTCCCCCAGTTCAGCTGAGTTCTTACTTAGGTCGATTTGTGAGTTGCTTTCAGAAACGGGCCCGGCGAACACTTCAAAATTGGCGGATTTTCCATACAGTTCTCCGCTTTCCAGTTCGCGAGCAGAAATTTTGTAAATTCCGGCTTGTCTTAAATGATATTCAGAAATGTTGAGTTCTGTTTTCCCTTGTGCATCGGTCACGGTTTCTAAAATTAAGGTGGAAGAATCCGGTTTTTGAATGCTTACTTCAAGGTTTTTGTAAGCGTTTCCTTGTAAAAGGATTTCCGAAGACATTCCGGCTACCGTGCTTGGAGCTTCAAGAATACTCACATTCCCTGTTTGTTTTGAGCCCGCATCCGTGAGTAAGGGGCTCGAAAGGAGGGTTATTGCGATTGCAGCTACCCAGAGGAAGCGGAGTCGGAGCATTCCCTGAATGAAAGTGTTTGCCATACTTTTTTATTTTTGTATCTAATAAGTATAGCAGATTTTTGCATCAGGGACAAGTCATGCTAAGATAGAGACGTATGATCCGACGCCTCTTCATTATTCTTTTCTTCGCGCTTTTCTTTGTACCGCAAGTTCGTGCCTTAGAGAACCCCCAAACTTTTGGTCCCGAAAGTGCAGAAGTAAATAAAAGTGTCATTTTTGATGCTTCTCGGCTGACTCATTCATTGGGTGACCAGAGCTTGACCTATGAGTGGTTACTTGGTGATGGGAATCGAGAACAAGGGGTAGAAGTGGTCCATTCCTATGCCGAACCCAGTGAATATGACATTGAGCTCACCATCCGCAATTCTGCCGGAGAGGAAGAGACCTTTGAACAGCCAATTTTTATTTATGAAAAATCTTTTATTCTTGTCAGCAATCGTTCTGAACAGAAAGAAAGAATTGCCCAGTTCATAACGGCAGCACGTGAACAAGGTATTTATGTGGATCTTTTGGAGACCTTTAGTTCAAAATCGGAGTTTTTAGAAGAGGAGGAGCTTCGTCAACAGTTGGTCGAAAATCTTTCTGAGCTCGAGTCCGTAGAAAACATTCTTATTTATACCTATGGAAGTTCAGGGCTTACTGTTTTGACACAACTTAAGGACACATTTAAGCAGAAGGAAATATATTTCATTTCAGATCAGAATTTCTCTTCTTTGAGTAACATTGCGCAAGGAGTTTATCAAAGCATTGATCCCTCTTTACTTATTCTCACTCGATTCGAAGCGCTTTGGGTTCTTTTGGAAGTAGAAAGCCTGGATCAGTTTACCTCTGTTCTGGAAGAGCGAGGTATTAGTTTTGAACTTGTGGATGGTAATCTGAATCTTCGTCCGTGGAACTTTCTGTCGGCGCTGGTGAACAGCATGATTGATAAAGGAGTTCCTTCCAACATGATTTTACTCGTCTTAATGCTGCCTATTATTGTGACCGTGGTCGCTTTTATGAAACAAGTAGTGGGGATTGATACCCTGGGAGTCTACACGCCTTCCATTTTGACACTTTCCTTTATTGCTTTAAATCTGTGGTTTGGGCTCTTGATTTTCGTAGCTCTTCTTTTGATTGGCGGTGCGGTTCGCCATTTTCTTCATCGTTACAGACTTTTGTATATCCCGCGTATGGCAATTATCCTTACCTTTGTCAGTTTAACTATTTTACTGCTTCTTTTCTTGGGGGCCTACTTCGAAATTGGGAATGTGGCCGGAGTAGCTATTTTCCCCATGCTTATTATGAGTACGATGGTAGAAAAATTTGTCACTATTCAAAGTGACAGAGGCTTTAAAGGAGCCATAAAAGTAGTCCTTGAAGTGCTTTCGGTTTCTATTCTATGTTATTTCGTTGCCGATTGGGGACTCTTAAAGACATTGGTGCTCGGGCATCCTGAAATTATTTTGTTCTTTTTGATTTTTAATTTTCTTTTAGCTCGTTGGTCGGGTTTAAGACTTACGGAGTACATTCGTTTTAGGGAACTTATTCATCACATAGAGGAATAATGGGACTTTTGGGCCACCATGGTATTTTAGGAATCAACGCTCGGAACTTGCTCTACATCCGTCCTTTTAATGAAAAAAAAGCAATTCGTTTTGCCGACGACAAACTTAAGACGAAGCATTTTTTATCGGCAAGAGGTGTTCCTACGCCTAAACTTTATGCGGCTATTCATAACACCGATGAACTTGATAGCTTCGATTTTTCAACTTTGCCTCATTCTTTCGTATTAAAACCCAATTTAGGTTACGGTGGGGAAGGAATTGTCGTGGTGATTGATAGAAAAGATGGGTTTTTCGTGAAAGCAAGTGGCGATCTCGTTTCCGAGGCGGCGCTCAGTGAGCATATTTCCGATATTCTGGAAGGACGCTTTAGCATTTCGGAGCTCCAAGATACGGCATTTTTCGAACAACTTATTGTTTGTGATCCAAGCTTAGGGAAGTTCTCTTATAAAGGTCTTCCTGATATTCGTATTGTCGTTCATAACCTAATCCCTGTGATGGCGATGCTGCGCTTGCCGACGAAAGAATCCGATGGGAGGGCAAACCTTCATCAAGGTGCAGTGGGCGTAGGGATTGATATGGCGACGGGCAAAGCCACTCATATTGTTTTTAAAAATAAAATCGTCGACGAAATTCCAGGTTTGGGACCCATCCAAGGTCTCAAAATTCCTTACTGGAATGAGATTTTACTCATTGCCTCAACCATTCAGCTCAATACGAACTTGGGTTATTGCGCGGTGGACATCGCGATCGATGAAAACAACGGGCCACTGCTCTTGGAAATAAATGCAAGAGCCGGCCTTTCCGTTCAAATGGCAAACTTGGCTCCGCTCAGACGACGACTCGAGCGTATTCAAGGTGTTCAAGTCACAACTCCTGAGAAAGGAGTGAGAGTGGCGCAAGATTTGTTTGGAAATAAGATCGAGAAAGACGTAAAAAAAATTAGTGGGAAAGAAATAGTGGGGTATGAGGAACAAGTAAAAATTCTAGCTTCCGATGAGGCACGTTATGTGTGGGCATCTCTGAACCCACTATTAGAAGAAAGTGTAATGGACTTAAGCTTAGCGAAGGAATTGAAGCTACATGATGGAAAAGAAGGAGCTGTTAAAATTAAATTTATGTTAGGAAGTACTCGAGTTCAGACTTTAGTTCGCTTAGAAGATTTATCGGGTCAAAATTTTCTGCTCGTTCTTGGTAAACGGGATTTAAAGGAGGTTCTTATCGATCCCAATAAAAGTAAATCAAAAGGCTTAAAGCTTCCCGCCCTTTTCCCTCGGGATTTATTTATGGCGAGCACCACGCTTCATGATTTAGATGCCGCTATTGTGGGTTTTGACAAATCAATGAAGCTGCTCAGTAACTTGAAACCCGTCAACATAAGCGAAGAAAAAAATAAATTTTTAATGAATCCCTATTACAACCCTAGGTTTGAATATAGAAAACCGGGTTTCTCACCCGAGGAGGTGAAAAATAACTTGAAAAAGTTAAAAGATCGTTGTGATGATTCTTCTATCGGTAAACTCTTTTCCGGTAAAATTACTGAGCTTCAAAAAAAAGTTGATCTTTTGGAAGCTCGTGGCAGCAGTGAGTTTACTCATTTCAGTATGTGTTTATATGGTAACCCCGGACATCTACTTCTCAGCAAAGCTCAAGAAAAGTTAAACCTAAAGCCGAAACATTTTATTCAGTCGGAGAAGGTTTATAGTGCAGAAGAGGCCATTGTTGTTTTTGAACGGATATTTAAAGAATATGGTTTGGATCATTGGAAAGTGAAACTCAATAAAAACATGGTGGCGGCCTGTTCATCGGGTAAGCAAGATACTTTGTTTGTACGAAGTGGAGCGGAATTTTTTGAAGATCGACTTCGAATGCTCATTGCACATGAAGTTGAAACGCATATTTTAACAGCAGAGAATGGAAAGTATCAGCCCTTGCGGCTCTTTAATCGAGGATTTGGGGATTATTTAGAAACGCAGGAGGGCTTAGCTATTTGGAACCAAGAACAAGTTCTTAGTCACGATTCAGAGAAAAACTACCGTAGCGCGACCTTAGTCTTTTTGGTTGAATTTGCACTCAAACATAGCTTTGCGGAAACCTATGATTACGCCATTAAGCTTGGTTTTCCTCAGGAAAAAGCTTTGCAAACCGCTTTTAAATTGAAACGTGGACTGGAGGACACTTCAAAACCCGGTGCATTTACAAAAGAACTTGTCTATTTCTCAGGCTACCTCCAAGTGGAGAATTTTGTAAGCATAGGGGGCGACCTTCGTGACCTTTATTTTGGTAAATTCAATCTTCGTGATTTGGAATTGATTAAGAAAATTCCCGGGCTCAATAAACCCAAGATTCTTCCTAAGTTTCTCGCTTAAGGAAACTTCAATTTGTTTTCCACTCGGTACTATCTTCTATCTCTTGAACCGTTTTGCAATGTTTTATGACTATAAGGGTCATATCATCCAGTTGTACCTGTCCTTCCATGAATCGTCCCACATCTACGGCGATTTGTTCGAAAATACTTTGCGTACTTGCATTCGCTTCGCAATGTCCTTTTAAGAAATCTTCTAAGCGTTTTAGGTTGTACGTTTCACCATTCACATTTTTTGCTTCAACAATTCCGTCTGAATAGAGAACCACAAAATCGTTTCCTTTTAGGATCATATCTTTTTCATGAACGTGCTTGCTGTTGTCGGCGAGCATGCCCACCGCTAAGCCGCCGGCTTGAATGGATTCAACGCGGCTTTCATCGGTATGAACGTGGATAATGTATTCATGACCCGCACCCACCCATCTCAATTTGGACTCCTTTGGAATCCACTCCAAAAGTGTCATAGTCATGAACATGGTGGGTTTGAGGTGAGGCTTCAAATATTGATTAAGCTTAATGACCATGTTGGAAAGCGAGTCCTCAATGGAAATGAAGGTTTCTAAGAGCGAATCCACCATGACCATTACTATTCCAGCAGGAATACCATGTCCCGTGGAATCGCCTACATAGAATAAATTCCGATCACCCTTTTTATAAAAATCAAAAGTATCTCCTCCTATTTCGGAAGCGGGGCGAGTTTTAGCTGTGACTTCTAAACCCGGAATAAGAGGTGCATTCCTCGGGATGAGGAGTTGTTGTATCTCTTGAGCGGAGTCCAGTTCTTTAAGGATCCTCTTGTGTGACTGCACACTGCCCGAAATGCTTTCTAAATTGCGAGTAACTTCATTGAAAAAATGGGAAAGCACACCCAACTCATTGGTTTTAGTCGTTAAAATTCTTCGATAGGTTTTTCCGGTTAAAAGAGCTTTCATTTCATGGATGATTCTTTGAAGGGGACGCTGTACATTTGTATAAAATGCGATGCTTGCAAATAGAAACATCAGCCCGAAGCCCAGAACAAGGAGATCTTTATCGTTTAGTGGGTAGTAGCTTTCGCTGAGTAGGCTCAGGCCAAAAGCCAATATCCCACTGATTAGCAGGGAGAAAAGAAAGGGCGCAAGAATGGATCGGCGTAGGAATGACATTCGCCTCATTATAGAGACCCTTTTTCCTTGGAATCAAGCACCTTTTCAATTTGATGGACTTCATGGTGAGCATTCACCTTGCCATACAAGAGAACTAAGAATTTTAAAGTTTCTTCGCTCATTTCTTTCAAGGAAAGGTGCCTATGCTGGAATAGAATATGATCAATTTTGTTTATTATATGTAGATCGACGGCCGTTTGAATCATTCTCTTGAAACGGCTCGAAAGGTTGTAGAAGTTAAGTGGATGATTCAAGAAATGATCGAGCAAAGGATGGATGGCGTTTTCATCTTCCAGTTGAAGGAGCGCAAGTAAAATTCCCTTTCGTGTTTCTTCAGAATGGGTTTTGCTCAGGTTCGCTTTTAAGATTTTCCGGAAGGAATTTTCTTTGATTTGACCTATTGTTTCAACACCCCATTGAAGGATCTCCTCATTTCTACTTTCAAGCATGGTGTTTAGGTGGTGTTTCAGTTCAGCACGAAGTCCTTTAAACTGCCAAAGAGCGACTATAGCCGCCGCTTTATTGGCTGAGTTTTTCCCGATGAGGAAATCTTCCAGGTAGTACTTTAGGTTTGGGTCATTGAAAAGGTGCAACATTCGTATAAAGAGGGGATTGAGTTCTTCTTTGTGTCGAATTTTTTGCATCAAGAAACGAGTTAAGTTTTCAGGATCAATTTGGTGAAAAACTAAAATGAGTTGCTCCATGATTTGTTCATTGGTTTCCTTTTCAAGGGCTTCCTTAATCGCTTCCAGAACTCGATATCGCGTAATCGATGCGGTCATGACGTGACTTTTAAGGTGTTGGTAATGAGACAAGGCTTGAATGGCGGCTAAACGTATTCCCTCATCCTCGTCTTTAACCATATCGAGAATGCTCGCAATCGCCTCCGGATCTTGGATCAGGCTCAAGGTTTTAAGAATTTTTTCTTTCAAGAGGGAAGGTTCTTGTGGCCTTCGTAGAATGGTTTGAAGAGCGATGCTCACTTTTTCATGGCCTTTTTGTCCTAAGATCTCTATGGCATTAATACGGGTGGGTAAATCACCTTTACTGCTTAAATTTTGTTCGGAAAGAGACGTGTAGGATCGGCTCATTCTTGCAAGTACGAATGCCATACCCGCACTCAATAAGAGCAAGATGGCATTGAGGGCTAATGTTTCGTCCATGCCTGTCAGTTTGTGCGCTATAAAGAAAATCGCCAAAGTCCCAAAGATTGCTCCTAACGGTTTCATAATTCCTTGCATGAACTCTTTTGCGTCTCTCCTGTATTGATGGGGAATGGCATAATAGGAAGAATCGTAGGAACTTTTAAATAAAATGCTCGTCAATTCATGTGAACCCCTGGTGAGGGAGGCGGTAAAAAAATTGAATTGGAAAGTCATAACCAGTACGTTGAGCAGCATGATCAGAGGATGAAGCATCATGCTGGCCGTGACCCCTAAAAAAGTAATAATTCGACTGGCCACCACAAGCTGCATGATGAGAGCCGCTACGTTAAATATGAGATGTAAAGTCCCCAGTTTTTGAGCGATTAGATGCTCGTAGTTTTCAGTTGCTACCAGCGATTCTTCTCCTGTCTCGATAGAGGCATCAGCTTCGCTGATGTGTTGCGTAAAAACATCCTCTTGAATCGCTTTGGTGTATTGAAATTCCAAAACATTCATAATGGCCCAAAAAAACAGAACCACTACCATCATCTCTCTTAGAAATGGAAATTTTCGCAGGGCTGAGAAATGACTTCTTTCGCTCACGGGGTTCTCTTCTTCTTTGAGTTTAGGAATTTCCATGGATCGAGCGTTGTACCGTAACACGATGGGTAAGATGCAAAGTAGTAAAATCACCCAGATAAGAATGAACTTGTAGCTTGGCAAGCTGTTCGCAAAGATGGTTAGTAATAGACCTCCCATTATTCCCCCGAAAGTTTCGGCGGATTCAATGATTGGAAAGGTTCTTTGACTCTCTAAAGGGCTAAAAAGTTCTTCGTTAAAAAGAGAAATCAAAATGTTCAGTTGCGACAATAGAACGGATTCAGCGAATAGAAATAAACCGTAAAACAAAAGGCTATTCCCTTGAAGGAACCAGATTGAGGCTACCAAGAGTCCAGAGGCAAAGAGAACCGTAGCTGCAATCAATAACTCCTGTCTCACTCGATGGATTAGGTTTCGGTAAATCACCGTACCCAGGATCATGAGGAGGGCATTTGTCAGAAAGAGTAAAGGGAGGAGTTCAATACCTATGCGGCTCAAGAAAAGTGCTAACAAAATGCTTCCTCCAATGATGTAACCTGCTCGGCTTAAAAAAATCATACTCCAAGCTACCAGGACTCGCGGCCACTCTCTTGTGGAGAGATTTAAGATTTGGTTGATACGGTTGAAGGTGTTCACGATTGTTTTTTTAATTTTGACGCTTCCAGCGTCTGATCCGTTAACTATACCATAAAATCGGCCTAGTAACAAGGCTACTTAACCTGAAAAGTTCACTTTTTTGCTAAAATATTGGCATGCGAAACTCTTTGATTTCTTCCCAGGTCCGTTTCGGAGCCTTAATTCTGGCGATTTCTTCTATCCTCAGCCGTTTGTTGGGTGTTCTTCGGGATTATCTTTTCTCGAAAATCTTTGGGATTGGGGAAGCGGGTGGTCTATTTTCCCTCGATGCGTATTACGCGGCATTTCGAATTCCCGATCTTCTCTATACTTTACTCATTATGAGCGCCCTTTCCACCGCTTTTATTCCTCTTTATACTAAAATTAAAGCTCGTGATGAAGATGAATCTTCTCTATTTGCAAGCCAAGTCTTAAATGGTATTTTTCTGGTTTTCCTCGGAGTAGGGGGGCTAGCTTTTATCTTCGCGCCTCTCTTTGTGCCTTGGATAGCTCCCGGGCTCAATTCAGAAAGTCTTGAGCTGGCTATCAAGCTTAGCCGACTCATGCTGCTTTCCCCTTTATTTTTGGGAATCAGCAGTGTTTTACAGGGGGTTGAAAACGTGGAAAAGCGCTTTTGGGGCATGGCTTTGGCGCCGCTTGTTTATAATCTGAGCATTATTTTAGGCGCCTATTTCTTCGCACCTCAATTTGGGGTTTATGCCTTAGCCGGGGGGGTTGTTTTGGGAGCTTTTCTACACTTTTTAGTCCAAGTCCCCAGCATCCTCCAAAGCTCTTTCCATTACCGATTATGTTTGCCGAGGCTTACAAGGGATATAAGAGATTTTATACGACTTTCTTTACCCCGAATTTTTGGCATGTCGGCGGTGCAAATTGGACTTTTGGTGGATACCATTTTGGCCTCGCTCATTTCAGTAGGCGCTTTGTCGGTTTACATGTATGCCCTCAATTTAGAAAGTTTTCCTTATGGGGTCGTTGCCATTTCTTTTTCTGTTGCTGTTTTTTCCACTTTAGCCGAAAAAGCGCTTTCGAAAGATCGAAAGGAATTTGTTGTCACCGTAAGGGATTCCCTCGAGACGATTTTATTTTGGGCTCTTCCTGCCACGGTTGGACTGTTCCTACTGCGGGAGCCGGTCCTTAGTTTAGTATTAAGGGGGGGTGCTTTTGATGAAACCGCATTTTTGCTTACTTTGAGTAGTTTCTCTATTTTAGTATGGGCGGCTTTACCGCAGAGTCTCATTCCTCTTTTGGTTCGAAGTTTCTACGCCCTTTCAGAGACAAAAACACCTGTTGTCCTTTCTTTCCTCACGGTTTTTATAAATATCGGACTCAGTCTTCTTTTCACCCAAGTCTATACTTTTGGAGTTCCCGGCTTGGCACTTTCCAACCTTATCAGCTCGACAATAAGTGCTCTTTTACTGTTGGTGTTCTTGGCCCGTTTTAGTCAAGAAAAGTTCTTCCAATTTATTCCGCTTCGCGCAAGTGTTAACATCTTGTTTTCAGCGGGTTTGATGGCCTTAGCTGTTTTTGGACTTTCTCGCTTTACTTACCTCAATCTTCTTTTGGAGCTTCTTGTCCTTGGAACGGCCGGCTTCTGTGTCTATTTGGGGATGAGTAGGCTGCTCAATAAGGGCAGTCATCAGTAAATCTTGCCCCAGTTCTTCAACCGTTGTTTTTTTCAGTTTCAGTGTTTTTTTGATTTGCGCAAAGGGGAGGGCTTCATCTCCTAAAAACACGGGAGCGATAAAAAGTTTCAATTGATCCACGCAACCTTCATCTAAAAAGCTGGTGAATACCTCGTTCCCACCTTCCACTAAAACGGATACCACTTCTTTTTCGTACAAGTTTTTTAAAACTTCTTTTACGGACTTATTTCTTAGAATCAGGATATTTGAATCTCGAAAAACCTGAGCCTTCTTAGGTAGTTCCCTGTCACCTTGTAGAATAATTCGAAGTGGGTCACGGCCTTCCACAAGGCGTACACCCAAATGAGGATCATCCGCAAACACCGTACCGGCTCCTACCAAAATGGCTTGATGTTTATGACGTAGTAAGTGAAGAAAAACCTGAGATTTTCCTTCTGTGATTGGAGTTTGTTTCTCTCGATTAGTCGAAATTTTTCCGTCCAAACTCAAGGCCGCTTTCAAGGTTATAAAAGGCCGTTTTTTTTGGTGAAAAGTGAAGAAATCCCGATTGAGTTCGGTGGCTTCTCTGTTTAGTAGACCCACTTCTACTTTGAGCCCCGCTTTTTTTAAAATCTCTACTCCTTTTCCATTCACCTTTTCTGAAGGATCCAGAGTTGCAATCACGACTTTGCTGATTCCACTTTTTATGATGGCCTCCGTGCAAGGGGGAGTTTTGCCATGATGAGCACAAGGTTCCAGAGTAACAAAAAGTGTGGCTCCCTTGGGCGATTCGGTGCAGGACGCCAAAGCTTCTACCTCTGCGTGAGGTTTTCCAAAAGCCGTATGGAAACCTTCTCCAATACGCCTGCCTTCTTTTACAATCACGGCACCGACCAGGGGATTGGGAAGCGTCCATCCGCGAGCTTTCTCGGCAAGACGCAAGGCTCGTCGCATGTGCCAAGCCGGATTAGACATGTTCGAGGAGATGACCAAGTTTATCTTTTTTCGTTTTTAAATAACGTTTGGCCAGCTTTCCCGTTTCACATTCCAAAGCGATGCGCTCCGTAACTTTTAAGCCATGCCCTTCCAGTCCCACGATTTTCTGAGGATTATTGGTGAGGAGGCGAATGGTATTTAGCCCTAAATCTTTTAGAATTTGTGCGCCCATCCCATACTCTCTTAAGTCTGCTTTAAATCCTAGTTTCGTATTTGCTTCCACGGTATCGTAGCCTTCTTCTTTTTGGAGTTTGTAGGCTTTAAGTTTGTTGAGGAGACCAATGCCTCGTCCTTCTTGCCGCATGTAGAGAATCACTCCTTTTTTTTCCTCTGCAATCATTTTCATGGCTGCATCGAGTTGCTTGCGGCAATCACAATGGGTCGAATGGAAAACATCTCCGGTCATACATTCCGAATGAGCGCGAACCAGAACATTTTCTTTGCCCGCTACCGTTCCATACACCAAAGCGAGATGCTCCAAATCATCGATGGCATTTTTATAAATCATAATCGTGAAATTTCCGTAATCTGTTTCCAGAACGGTTTCGACCGCCCTTTCAACGAGTTTTTCTTTGAGACGTCGGTAAGCAATGAGATCTTTAATGGTGATCATTTTTAATTGGTGTTTTTCAGCAAAGATTTTGAGGTCGTCTCGTCGAGCCATTTCTCCGTCGTCTTTTGCGATTTCACAAATCACTCCTGCACGGTGAAAACCTGACAAGTGAGCAAGATCGGTGGCGGCTTCCGTGTGCCCGGCACGCACAAGCACACCTCCTTCGCGGGCCAAAACCGGGAAAATGTGACCAGGCCGGACGAAATCGTGTGGGACTGTTTCCTCGTCTACGAGTGCACGTAGTGTTCTTGCACGATCGGTCGCTGAAATGCCGGTGGTGGTTCCGAATTTATAATCCACGGAAATGGTGAAGTTGCACCGATTCATATCGGCCTCTTCGCCGGTCATTGGAGACAGCTTCAAACGTTTGGCGATGGTCGAATGGATGGGTACACAAATGAGCCCCCTTCCGTGTTTCATCATAAAATTTACAGCTTCTGGCGTGATGCAATCCGCGGCTATCACTAAATCACCTTCATTTTCACGGTCTTCATCATCCACGACAATGAGCATTTTGCCGCTTCGAATTTCAGTGATGGCTTCTTCAATGGGTGTCCACATAGGACTGGATTATACCTCGAACCTCCAAAATTCGCTAACGGTTTCGGCTCCCAGTAAATCTTTGATGAGTTTTTCAGGATCCTTAACAAAGGGTTGGGTGAGGAGGGCATATTCTTCACGGAATTTCTTTTCTTTACCTTCCATGATTTTCTCCCAAATTTGTTCGGGTTTGCCTTCGGTCCTCAGAAGTTCGCGCCAAATCTCCTTTTCTTTGGCAATCAAATCGCTGCTCACCTCGTCTGGAGAAATGTTTATTGGTTTCATGGCGGCAATGTGCATGGCGATGTCTTTTACCACTTCTTCATCTCCACCGCTGGTTGAAATCACCACGCCAATGCGGTTATTTAAGTGAACGTATTTTCCGAGTTTCTTCCCTTCCAGCACTTTTTTATCTTTCACTTCTATTTTTTCTCCGAGTCGAATGTTCATGTCGGCAATTTCCGCACTAAGATCAACATCTTCTCCTTCTTTGAGCAATTTTTCAGCCAGTTCTTCCGCTTTTTTAATAAAATCCGGATTTTTAGCTACGAAATCAGTTTCGCAGGCTAGTGCGATCATAGCGGCTTTGTTCTCCTTATGAACAACCGCAATCACACCGTTTGAGGTGGCTCGATCGGCTCGTTCGGCGGCTTTGGTTGCGCCTTTTTTCCGAAGGACTTCAATGGCTTTTTCCTCATCACCACCGGCTTCTTCCAGGGCATTTTTACAAGTGGTCATGGAAACTCCGGTACGTTCACGAAGGCTTTTGATTTGATCGAGTGAAACTGACATTTTATTGAGTAGATTTAGA
>CAYHTG010000009.1:0-23859 GCA_964359495.1 uncultured Candidatus Peribacteria bacterium | reverse complement strand
ACCGTCATCAGCGCGTATTCCTCCGGGACAAGCACCGAGGAAACCAGCGATGCTTCGGACACCGGCAATAGTGACGTCGGCGTGGGTAAATCCACCAATGACGTTCTTTATATCGGTTCGCCCTTTGCCTTCGATGGCTTCGCCCTGGATATGGATACTTCGGCTCTAAATGGAGCGTATATTGTTGAATACTGGGATGGATCCACTTGGGACACCCTCGTGACTGAAACCGATGCGAACTACATCAACGATTCTTCAACCGGTGTTTTCAGCATGGAATGGTCTGCAAGGCCTTCCGACTGGAATCAAACAGCGGTGACTATGACCTATGATGAAATGGGAAATTCTACAAACAGCAGCAGTCTTTACTTTGTGCGCCTTCGCGTGACTTCCGATTACTCAACTCGCGCTTATGCTTCCAAAGTAGGGGTTTTGGCTTACAACTTGAAGATTGACCTCAGTACAGAACTTAGCGAAGACCTTACGGGTAAGGTTGATAGCATTTCGTTCTATACTTCTACGGGAGACGGAACCGTGTACTCCAAACGAGAATCCGGCAGCGGAATTTACGAATACGCTCTTTATACTCCTTCCAGCACAGCCTACACCTATACGGTGGATGTTGCCGGTTATGTTGAAGAATCCGTGAACGTAAATTTGAGCACCACTCAAACCAGCATTTCTGAAAGTATTAAGTACACGCATGTGCTCAAGGCTTACAATTCGGGACGTTCCGAAGTTCAAATTGCCTCAGCCAATGCCGGAACCTCCAGCGAGACCTGTACTATTTCCGGAAAGTTTGCTTACTGCTCTCTCGATGAATCCGAGGATGATAGCAGCACGGCCAGCATTTATGCCGACGGCCACGCTCCCATGAGCATCACTTTGGTAAATCGTACAACCGATGGTGAAAGCCAAGCGGTGGATTCCTTCACAATGCCTTTTGCCTATGAGGTAACCGTAACGGAAACCGATGGCAGCGTAATCACCTCCGCTACAGTAAAGGTTGGAGATGATCTTGATATCACTTGTACCAGTCTTGGTGACGGAGAATACGGTTGTGCCGTTCCTGTGAGCCAAACCGATGGAAACGTTTACATCACTGCCAGTGGCTATGAAAGCCGCACAGATACTTTTGACACCGTTCGTAACGACAATACCGACGCCCAAGTGGCCCAGACCTTCCGTCTTGAATCCGACGGCGATGATGATGATGACGATGATGATGACGATATCGACCTTGATGTTGAAGAAATCGACCTTGAAAGCGATGGAGACCTGACCTTCACAGTTGAAAACGAAGGAACTGACGACGTCAATTCTGACGAAACGGTATACATTGAGGTTTACATCGATGGGGATAAAGAATGGTCCGAAAGCTATGAACAAGGGGATGAGGACTCCGACTTCCTCGACTCCGGTGAAGACATAAAAATCAACCTCGGCGACGATCTCTTGGACAACTACGATGACGGAGACGATGTGGAAGTGGAAGTGTGTGTGGATACACGTGATACCCTCGATGAAACGGACGAAAGCAACAACTGTATGGAAGAGGACATCGAAGTGGGCGACGACGACGGTGATGACGACGATGATGACGACGACGATATTGACCTCGAAGTTTTAGATCTCTACGTGGAAGACGATGACGAACTCCATTTCGTTCTTGCCAACACGGGTGATGAAGATGTGGACGAAGACGATGATGTTTACGTTTATGTCTACGTGGATGGAACCGTAGTATGGAGCAAGAGCTTTACCGACAGCTCCAGTGACAACGAGTTCCGAGAATCAGACGATGAAACTTCCTTCGATTTGGGTGAAGATATTCTCGATGACGAAGGAAACGCATACGAAGTCGAAGTGTGTGTGGATGCAAAAGACGCTGTTGATGAAGATGACGAAAGAAACAACTGTATGGAAGAAGACGAAGACGAGCTGGCCGAGGGACCGGATGAAGATGTGAATTTAGCTTCCGACGATTGCAGCGATTTCAACGATATTGATGATCACTGGGGAGAAGACTACATTTGTAATCTCTTCGACCGCGATACCGTTGAAGGACGCACTTCCACCCGTTTTGAACCCGACGAAGATGTGACCCGCGCTGAATTCTTGAAGATGGTTCTGCTCGATGCCGACTTTGATCCTTATTCCTCTTCCGGAGTTTACTACGATGACGTTGATAGCAGCGATTGGTACTACAGCTATGTGACCTACGCGACCGCTCGCGGTTACGTTGAAGGGTACAACGATGGAACTTTCCGTCCTAACGATGACATCTCTCGTGCCGAAGCCCTTGCCATTTTGCTTCGAGTAGCCGGTGAAGATGAGGAGGACTTCGATTCCGATGACATCAACTTCTGGGACGTCGATAACAGTGACTGGTTTGCAGAAGTCGTGGTGATTGCCGATGATCTCGACATCATCGACGGTTACAGCGACGACAGCTTCCGACCTTACAACGACATCAGCCGCGCTGAAGCCGCCAAGGTCGTAGACCTGGCTTACGAAGAGTTTTATAACTAGCACGCGGAGCGAAGCGTAGCGCTTATAAAAAGCAAGCGGATGCTCCTTAAAAAAAGGAGCGCAGCGGAAGCGCCTTCTAAAAAGAAGGCTAACAAAAGCCCTCACTTCGGTGGGGGCTTTTTAGGCTCGCATAGGCTCACGACCTGCCACACAAACTCGATTCCTCCCCTCCGGATCTTCCACTTTAGAAAGTTTTCCTTTTGCCCTATAGAGTTGTCTATCAGCCAACTTTACTAAATCACCATTCAGATCAGTCCCATTTAAAACATCTTTTAAATCACCAAGAGCCACTCCAAATGAGCTGGTAACTGAAATAGATTGCCCATCCACTAAAACAGGTTCACCCTCAAACTTTGCTCTAAGACGGTTGGCAATTTCTAGACCCTTCTCTATATCATCCAGATCGAGAATGACCAAGAACTCTTCACCTCCATAACGAACAACTATATCTTCAGGACGAACCGAAAGGCTGATTTGCCGGGCACGAGTTTTTAACACTTCGTCACCTGCAGGATGTCCATAGGTGTCGTTGACCGATTTAAAATGATCTAAATCCACCATAATAGTAACAACCCTTTTATCGGGATCCTTCTTAAGAAGTTCACGAACTCTCTGAGCACCTGCACCCCGATCACAAAGACCGGTCAAAGAATCCGATTTGCTTAAAGCGGAAATCGCCATTAACTTTAAACGCAGCCTAAGAACTTCAGAAAGCAAATCGAGCTGATAAGCACGGGCTATTTCTTTTACCCTCCTCTTCTCCATTTCAACGAGCGCTTCCATATTTTCGTCCAATTCAACCAGCTCGCAAAGCAAGCGATCTTCATCAGCTACATAAAGCTTTTCTAAAAAAGTTCGGACCGTACCGCGAATTTCTGCAATTTCTTCTTGATTTTTACCAGTAAGAATACTTTGACGCCTCAAATACTCCAAAACAGAAAGACCCAAAAGTTGTCTATAGGTTTCTCCTTCTCCGTGATGCATTACATTTGCAACACGCATTACTCCTTCAAGAATATCAAGGTTTTCAACATCTTCAAGTATATTTTCAGATATAATCATAAGTTAGGGTTATAATCATAACACATAATTTTAGAATTGCAAGCGTTGTCGCTGAAAAAACTCAAGAAAGAAATACTCTTACCCATTTCCATAAAATCTGCTAAAAAGGGTGCACGTCGGGGTGTAGCGCAGTTGGCTAGCGCGCTTGCATGGGGTGCAAGAGGTCGTGGGTTCAAGTCCCGCCACTCCGACCATACTGGGCGCAGCCCAGCGCAAACCCGAATGGCCGTAACGAAGTGCAGCTTTTCTGCTGTAAGATTTATGATAAGCTTGCGTCATAATCATCGGGCGTCTTATGAAACCCCACGAAAAATTCACGGAAGTCTATGATGAGTACAGCGATGCCATCTTTAGGCACTGCTACCTCCGAGTCTACGACCGAGAGCTGGCGAAGGACATCATGCAAGAAACCTTCATGAAAGCCTGGAAATACATGGTGGACGGAAACAAAATCGACAACGTACGAGCCCTGCTCTACAAGATTGCGACCAACCTCATCATTGATCAGAGCCGACGACCGGGCTACAAAAAAGTGGATTCACTCGAGGACCTCATGGAAGCCGGCATTGAACCGGGACTGGAGGCGAAAAGCGCTTCAGAAGAGAAAAGACTGCAAGAGGAGCTCGACGCCAAGGACGCAATGAAGATCCTGAAACACACCAAAGACAGCTACCGGGAAGTACTTTTACTCCGTTACATCGATGACCTCTCTGTGAAACAGATTGCAAAAATGCTCGGCATCAGCGAAAATCTCGTTTCTGTACGGCTGAACCGCGCACTCTCCGACCTCCGTAACAGGCACTCTAGCACCCCCACTAAAAAGAAACTATGAAAGACCTAAAAAAAATCACCAACGCACTCAAAAAGATTCGTTTAAGCGAATCGGAACGCATGTCTGCTCGCAATAGACTTATCCGGTTCATGGAGGACAATCCCCTCGAGGAAAAGCCCGGCTTTTTGGCTTCATTCTACCTTCGCCTGCGTCGCCCGGTTCTGGCCTCTGCCATGGCTTTCGGCGTCCTTCTCGTGGGCACCGGCGGAGTGACCTATGCCTCCGAATCCGCCCTACCCGGCGATTTTCTTTACTCTTTCAAAGTGGACGTGGTGGAAGAGGTGCGAGGAGCTTTCCAATTCAGCGCGGAAGATAAAGCGGCATGGGATGCCAAGCGCCTGGAGCGTCGTTTTGACGAGATTGAAAAGCTCAAAGACGAGGGCAAATTGAATACGGAATCCAAACTTGAAATCAAGGAGCAAATGAAAGAGCACAAACAAGAATTTAAAGACCACTTGGAAGATTTAAAGGATAAGGGCAAGCCCGATCGCGCCGATGAAATGGAAATAGAATTTAAATCCACTTTCGAACAGGAAGAAAAACTCCAGGAAGAATGGAAGCCCGATTTCGAATTCCGTCCTTTCAAAGAACAGACCGAAAACGAAGAGGACGAAGAGTCGGAAGAAGAAATGAAGGCAAATTTTCCTGAATTGTAAGCACCTCTTTTTTTGGGTAAGCTAGCAGGCGCACTGTCGGGGTGTAGCGCAGTTGGCTAGCGCGCGGCGTTCGGGACGCCGAGGTCGTGGGTTCGAGTCCCACCACTCCGACCATACTGGGCGCAGCCCAGCGCAAACCCGAAGGGCCGCAGCAAACTAAAAAAATCATGAAAAAAGATTCTTGGATGAAAAAGCTGAAGCCACTGAGCAAACACTGGAAACGCTACAACAAAAGTCATAGTGCTCTTTTGGTGATCGATCTTCAAAATTACTTTCTTGATCCGACTTCACACGCTTTTGTCCCCGACGGCCTCAACATCCTAGCTCCAGTCAATAAAGCGATGGAAACCTTCCGACATCAAAAAAATCCGGTGTTCCTTACGCGTTTCGCAGTGAAGCCAAAAGAAAATTCTTGTATCAAAGAGTGGTGGGGAGCAACGGTTAAAGAAGGGAGCTTTGAAAGCGAACTCAGTCAAAAATTGAACCGCAAACACACGGACATCGTTCTTCGAAAAACCAGCTACAGCGCATTCAAAGGGACCCGATTGCTTCAAATACTTAAAAAACAACACATCGATTCCCTGGTGATTGGCGGCGTGCTCACCAACCTGTGTTGCGAAAGCACCGCGCGGGAAGCCTTTAACGAGGGCTTCAAAGTGTTTATACTCGTCGACGGCACCGCCTCTTACACCGAGGAAATGCAGCTGAATTCTCTCACACAACTGGCTTATGGCTTCGCTACACCAATCAGCATCAACGATTTATGACTGCATTGTGGTGGGAGCGGGTCCGGCCGGCTTGGCAGCTTCCCTTCAGCTCAAAAGAACAGGACTAAAGATTCTTGTGTTTGAAAAAAATCACGTGGGAGGACTTCTCACAAGCGCACATCAAGTGGAGAATTATTTAGGTTTTCCGAAAATCAGCGGGAAAGAGTTGGTTCGGCACTTTCAAAAACAAATGCAAACCTGGAAAATTCCCATAAAAAAAGACGAGGTGACCGAAGTGAAAAAAAAGGGGGATCGGTGGCTCATACGGGCGGGCAAAACTTACTTTTCCAAATCGGTGATCCTCGCTACCGGCACGACAGCAAAAAAACTCCCTGCGACCTTTCCGCTTAAAACAACTCAAAAAATCCACTACGACCTCCAAAACCTCCTCCACGAAAAAACGCCACAAATCATCGGCATCATCGGGGGTGGGGACCTGGCCTTCGACTACGCTCTGCACCTCCACGAAAAAGGCCATAAACCCATCATTTTTGTCCGCGATAAAGTCACTTGTCTTCCTTTACTTCTTAAGCGCGCCGGTCAAAAAAAGATACCCATTCGAAAACTGGCCTTGTTCCAAGCGAACAAACAAGTAAACTCCGTGCTGGTGGCCATCGGTCGCGAACCTTGCCCGCCTAAACTTTCATCAGTACGCGCGCGAGGACTTTTTTGGGCGGGCGATGTGTGTAATGGCCCACTCCGTCAAACCGCCATTGCCACGGGAGATGGCATACAGGTCGCAATGAAAGTCACTCAATTTCTAAGCTCACTCACATGATCGTCGAAAAAGAAGTCGGCAAAGATGCTCTCGCAAAAGTGTACATTGCTCGCTCGAAGCGCGGACTTTTCGAATTCGCCGAATCCCTCACCCCTCCCCTGCCACGTGAAGAAAAATGGGTGATCATCCTCTCCTGCTTACTCGGCTGTCCCGTGCAATGCCTCATGTGCGACGCGGGACAAAACTACCAAGGTTGCCTCAGCAAAGAAGAGATTTTTGAACAAATCGATTTTCTGGTAAAAAAACGCTTCCCCTCGGGAAAAATCTCGGTCAAAAAGTGGAAGATTCAGTTTACACGAATGGGTGAACCCGCTTTTAATCCGGCTGTGCTGGACGTACTGGAAGAACTGCCTGCTCGCTATGAAGCACCCGGACTCATGCCTTCCCTTTCCACCATCGGTCCACTTTCCTGTGACGGTTTCTTTGAACGTCTGATTGAAATTAAGAATCGTCATTATTCAAACGGTCGTTTTCAAATGCAATTTTCCATCCACACCACCGATATCCAAAAAAGAGACCTGCTCATCCCCGTCAAAAAGATGTCATTTCAGGACATTGCTCACTTTGCTGAAAACTTCCATCAAAAAGGCGACCGAAAAATCACCTTAAACTTCATCCAAATGGAAGATTACCCCCTAGCCCCGAAAATCCTTAAAGAATATTTCGACCCAAAACTCTTTTTGGTTAAACTCACGCCCCTCAACCCCACGCAAAGAGCCCAAGGAAACGGTCTTCGCTCCTCACTCAAGCTTTATTCACCAAATGTTTTACCCGTGGTAGCAGAACTTCAAAAAGAAGGTTTCGAGGTGATCGTGAGCATTGGCGAGTGGGAAGAAAATGAAATCGGCAGCAATTGCGGTCAGTATGTTTCGGCTCTCACTCGGCGAAGCCTCACTTGAGAAATGACCGAAGCGTTTCCACGCTATGTGCGAATTTTGCCTGCTCGGTTTCATCCAAAGGCACCGTCAAAACATCGACAATCCCCGTACTGTCCAAAATGCAGGGCACACTCAGTGCAATATCCGAATGACCATAGTAGTCATGCAGCTTCACGGAAAGTGGAACAACAATGCGAGAGTGTTTAAACACATTCACCATGACTTCTTTGATCACAATCCCAATCGAATAGCAGGTATAGCCAAGGTCGTGGATGATGCGATACGCGGCTTTGCGAGTAAGGTCGTAACACTCCTCGGCCACTTGTGGAGTAAAACCCGGGAAATCTTTGAGCGGTTTCCCCGCCACCGTTGCGGAACTCCACACGGGGAAAGAGGTGTCCCCGTGTTCGCCTAAAACATAGGCATCAATACTCTTGGGACTGATGCACAATTTTTCGGAAAGATGAAATTGAAAACGTGCGCTGTCCAGCCACGTCCCGGATCCAAACACTCGATTTTCAGGAAGACCGGAAATGCGCAAAGCATCCAAAGTCAAAAGATCCACAGGGTTGCTCACAATCAAAAAAAGTGCGTTGGGAGCGGCCTTCACCAAGGGTGGAATCAGTTCCTCAAAAAGTTCCCGATTCTTCTTGTAAAGGTCCAGTCGCGTTTCTCCCTCTTGCTGCCGAGCTCCGGCCGTAATCACCACCAAGTTTGAGTCTTTGGCCACAGAGGCATCACTTCCGGCAAGCAACTTGGTGTAGTCGAAGAACGCCATGGAATGTTCGTAGTCGAGCCTCAGTCCTTCCGCTTTCTCACTGTGTCTATCGATCAAAGCAAGCTCGGTCGGCGTTCCGTCCATGAGCATGGCATAGGCCGCTGCGGCACCGACGTTTCCACAACCCACCACGGTGACCTTAAACGCGCTTCTGAACTGAGGGATAGTACAAACAGACATAGCAGTTATTGTAGAAAGGGATACTTCTTAACAAAAGGCACTCTTAACCACATTTTTCCCAACCCCAAGTGCTGACCCGCATCCGAAAGAGTGAGGGCGAAAAATAAAAGACCGTAAACCAGGTGCTCGTCCATAAAGGGATTGTTCGCGGGCGGAAAAACCGCACCATAGATGAGCAGCATCAAGACTAGACCAGTTGCACTTCCCAAACGAACACCAATACCCAACAACAAAGTCAGCCCCACAAAAGCAAGCCCCAACATAAAGAGCCAATCCACCACTATGTTTCCGGCAAGCCCCTGGTAAAACTCAGCTAATGGTCCCTTGGTCCCAAACTCCAAAAATCCGCTGGTGGGTGAAGCCCCGTCCAGCCAACCCGTTTCAGTGGCGAACTGAAGGCCGAATAACTTATCGATAAAGGCCCAAAAAAAGATCCACCCGAAACTCAACCGAAGTAGGCCGAGTACAACTGATTTTATTTTTTTAAGGGAAGAGTCATTCATAAGGCGGGGGTTAGAATCTATGCAGAAATTACGCTTCTAACTTAGAAATAACAATATCGATTTCGCCTGCGTTCCATCCTACTATGGGGTCCCCTTTTGTGGAGCTCCGTGATTTTTCTCTTCAACGATTACGGTCCGGCGCGCTACCGCTTCGCGATGTTTTCTTTGGCGGTGATGATTGCCGTGAGCTTTTGGATTTTCAGGGGCGTGAAGAAGCCCTTCCCATAAAGGCAGGTTTCTTGTTATAATATAGGCACTCGATTTCATTCCGCATTGCTACGAGAAAAAGGCTCCTTCGGGAGCCCTTTTCTTTGTTCAGTGGTGGAGGCAGGGGGAGTCGAACCCCCGAGGAACGAATCTCGACTTCATTCCCGCAACCAATTGCTACCCCCACATGACTGAACATTGCGATTATAAATGACCGACCTTGATGAAATCCTGAATTATTCCTTAAATTTTCCTGAAATAAAACTGAAATTTAGACCCGTTAAATTTGCTCGTTTTGCACATTTATTGCCTTTTCTTTATAGTGCGCGCATGCAAAAGCTTATTCAGACCCGTTTCGAGCTCTTTCAAAGCCTCTTCCCCGGCGAAAAACCCTTCCGCTGGAAGCAGGTAGAAGAAAACCTTTTCAAACCTGGAAAAACCACATGGCAAGACGTGAGCAACCTCCCCAAGGAAATGCGTGAAATCCTCGCGTCAAAAGTCCCTTGGCTTTCCTATATAAGCTCCCAAGTGCTCCGAAGCGCCCGCGGAGACACCCACAAAGCCCTACTCACCTTGGCGGACGACCAAAAAGTGGAGACCGTGCTCATGGAAAATAAGCGCGGCGATTGGACCATTTGCGTGTCCTCCCAGCTTGGCTGCGCCATGGGCTGCACCTTCTGCGCCACCGGAAAAATGGGCCTCACCCGCAACATGACCGCCGACGAAATCACGGATCAATATCGCTTTTGGCAACACTTTATTGCTACTCCGCGAAGCGGAGCTTACCAAGAAGACTTCAAAGGCGACCAGCGCATCTCCAACGTGGTGTTCATGGGAATGGGCGAACCCCTGGCCAACTACGAAAATGTGAAAAAGTCCATTCACACCTGGCTCAAAAACACCGACCTCGGCCACACCCACATCACTGTCTCCACGGTGGGCATACTCCCCGTGCTTGAAGAAATCCTAACCGATCCGGACTGGCCCGATGCCCGCCTCGCCATCTCACTCCACAGCGCCGACCCAGTCACCCGTAAAGAAATCGTTCCGAGCTCTTTCGACCGGTTCATTCCGAAGTTGAAAGATTGGATTCAGCGCTACCAAAAAGTGCACGGCAACCGCCGCCACCACCTCACTTTTGAGTACGTCATGCTCAAAAACGTGAACGATACCGCTCATCATGCCGAGGAACTCGCCAAACTGGTGAACGAACTCTCTGTGGACCGCAAGCACGCCGAAGAACCCCTCAAAGTGAACATGATTCCTTACAACTTCACCGACATCGGCCTCGAGCGCAGCACGAATAACCAAATCCACCGCTTTCGCGCAATTCTTGAAGCCGCCGGCGTCCCGGTTATGATCCGCAAAACCATGGGCGACGACATTGCCGCAGCATGTGGGCAGCTGATCGTACTCGGCGCAAAGAAAGGAAAAATTTCTACTTGAAAACTCCAAAAAACGGTGTAAAATGGAGTTATGTACACCAGATTGATCAAAGTTCAAGAAAAAAAAAGCTTCTTCCTGTTTGGTCCAAGAGGTACCGGTAAGACCACTTGGTTGAAACAAAATTTTCCCAAAGCCCTCTATTTAGACCTCTTAGAGGCTGAGCTTTTTAATGATTTAATTGCCAACCCTCAAAGACTTCAACATTTAATCCCTCCACATTTTAAAGATTGGGTGATTCTTGATGAAGTTCAGAAGATCCCCACCCTGTTGGATGAAGTTCATCGTTTAATTGAAAGTCAAAATCTTAAATTTGTTCTGACAGGTTCAAGCGCAAGAAAGCTGAAGCAAAATGGGGTAAACTTACTTGCGGGAAGGGCACTTACTTACCACCTTTACCCATTCACCGCCCTGGAACTTAAGGATGACTTCTCACTCAAAGATAGTCTGCAGTTTGGTCACCTACCCTCGATTTTCAAGGAAGAGGATAAGCAGAAATATTTGGAATCTTATGCAATGACTTACTTGCAGCAGGAGATTCAACAAGAAGGGCTCACACGCCAGCTCGCTGCGTTCTCACGGTTTTTGGAAGCAGCCAGTTTTTCAAATGGACAAGTGCTCAACGTTTCAGAGGTAGCCAGAGAGTGCAATGTGCATAGAAAAGTAGTGGAAAATTACTTCTCCATCCTTGAAGACCTGATGTTATCTTATCAGCTCCCCATTTTCAGTAGAAGGTCAAAAAGGAAATTGCTCCGCCACAATAAATTCTATTTTTTTGATGTAGGTGTCTATCGCACCTTTAGACCGAGCGGCCCCTTGGACAGTCCTGAGGAAAAAGAGGGCGTGGCCTTAGAAAATCTTGTTTTTCAGGAGTTAAAAGCGGTAAACGATTACTTAAACCTAAAGTACAAACTTTTCTACTGGAGAACTCCGGCGCAAAAAGAAGTGGATTTTATCCTCTATGGCCCACGAGGACTCTTGGCCTTAGAAGTCAAAAGATCCGGAAACGTGAATCCGCGAGATTTGAGAGGACTAAAAAGCTTCCTTGCCGACTACCCCGAAGCAAAACCCTTTTTACTCTACGGAAACCCAAAAGAGCAGTGGGTCGATGGAATTCACTGCCTTTCCGTAGAAAAATTTTTAAAAGAAATGAAATCCTACTTATAAAGAAAGCGTGATGTCACTTTTTCTTGTTTTTTGTCAATAGAGTGGTAGTCTGTATCAGACTTATGCTTCCACAGGCCACATCCAGCGAATCTGAAGACCCTCTCCCTCTTAAAAAGTCCTTTTCTTTGTCCCGCTACTTCCCAGAGGGGACAGAGTACTTTTACGGTTACCCCGCGGAAGAAGATTCGCATTTTTTTAATGGAGTCCCCCCTGAAATAGAAGAACTGGTGGCGGCACGTCCTTTAACGTGTGCGGGTCCGGGAATAAAAACCATTTGTTTTGCAGCATCCGTGGAACCTTTTGTGTGGGGAATAATGGAGGAGTTGGGCGCGTTAAAGTCAAAAAAAGAAGATGTTCTTGTCTTACCCAAAGGAATAGATCGAAATGTTAAGGGGCCTGAACGCAATCGTCTTCTAAAACAAGCCCTTATCGAATTAAGCACCTCGGGGAAATTAGTGATGGCGCAACCTTTTTTAGACAGCCGTCTAAAACAAAAATTCAGCATACCTGCTCATCGTAGCATCTGGCTCAATGACAAAAGAAATCTGAATGCCTACATTCCCTGGCAATACACGGCAAAAACCTATGATGAATTTTTGGACGGCCTATGTTTTGAAGATTGTTTAGACCAAATACCGCTTCCCTGTGTTGTGAAAGTATCTTCTTCCTCTTCCGGAGACGGTGTCCGTATTTGTTACAGCAAAGAACAACTTGAAAATGCCAAAGAAGATTTTGCACATCTGGAGGGCATAATCATCATCTCTCAATTGGTAAACGCCACACGTAATTTTGGAGTGCAGTTTGGCATTCCGGAAAACGAGGATTCTCCCGCTGAGATTATTATGTGGCATGAACAGCTTACCGATGAAAACGGCAGTTTTGTCGGTGGCATAATTGAGCCGAAAATGGACAAATCCTCCTTAAAGCCTCTGGAGAAAGTAATCTTGGGAAAGATTCTTCCCGAGGTTCGCCGAAAAGGCTGGTTTGGAGTGGGTGGTTTCGACGTACTTATGGATAAAGAAGAACAATTCTATTTTGTAGATCCCAACTTCCGTATGACAGGAATGACTGCTTATGACCTGCTCGTGCGTAACCAGGATATTAAAAAATCATTATTGAGTTTCACCGGCATGTTTGAAGGCACTCAAAGCGAGTTCGAAAAAATCGTATTAGACCTCGCAAGGGTCGGCAGTCCAAATCAGAAGCTTCACCTGACTACACTCACGGAACACGAAGGAATCTTTCGTTTTGATGCCGCTCTACTCTGGAGCGAGCGGAGTGAAATACCGGAGCTGGTAAAAGAGGTGATGGCAAAAAGAGTAAGAGCCCCCAGTTTAGAGAAGCTTATAGCCAACGGCAAAACAGTGGTATTGGCTTAACTACTAATAAATGACTGATTCATTTCAAACTCCCGGTTACGAAGACTTAGAGCTCTCCACCCAAATAGTAATTAAGGAAGCCTTAAGGAGAGGCATTAAGGTTGAAATGATCGATCGCAGTACCAATCTAATCAGATTACAGAAAGGTAAGCATTTTGAGTACGTCCAAGAGGCGACCAAGACCACCCGAACTTCTTATATTACAAGTCTCCTCATCAATAATAAAAAGGCGAGTAAATATATTTTAAATGAACACGGCATCCGCGTACCTGAAGGACGCGACTATGATGATGTGAAAAGTGCTTTAAAAGACCATCCTTTCTTTAAGGGAATTAAAACAGTCGTTAAACCAAAAACTACAAACTTCGGCATTGGCGTAACGATCCTCGAAAAGGATTTCACTGTTTCGGCATTTAAAACAGCACTCCTTCATGCTTTTTCCTACGATACTGCCGTTTTAGTGGAAGAATTTATTGAAGGCGTCGAATATCGATTTTTAGTAATCGGTGACAAAACGATAGGAGTTATCAACAGAGTGCCGGCCAACGTTATTGGAGATGGAAAACATTCCATTCAAGAGTTGATAAAACTAAAAAATAAAATGCCAAATAGAGCGGAATGGTGCAGAGGACCCCTCGAATATCTACTCATGGGGAAAACCGAAAAACAGATCCTCAAGGGACAAGGTTTATCTTTTCAAAGTATAGCAAAAAAGGGGCAACAAATTTTCTTACGCCACAATTCAAACCTTAGCACCGGTGGCGACAGTATAGACTGCACGGACACCGTTCATCCACAATATAAAAAGATCGCAGAAAAAGCCACTAAAGCAGTGGATGCTCTAATCTGTGGAGTGGACGTGATGATTCAAGACCCCCTCACTCCACCAACTTCGCAGAATCACGGTATTATAGAAATCAACGATAATCCGGGCCTTGTCATGCATAACTTCCCTTACAAAGGGGAAAGCCGTAATACGGGAAAATATGTTTTGGACCTCTTAGGGTTTTAACAAGGAGGCAAAAGCAGCGGATACAGCCGGTTGCATTTCTAAGAAAGCTTCCCAAGCAAAGTAAATTCCATAACCCACAAGAACAAGAGAACCTCCCATCATCAGTTTTTGAAGCATCCACTGATGGAATATGTGTCGAACGAAGAAGGTCAAAAGAATGATAAGAAGAGAATTAATGAATCCGCCGAAATTAATATTCAAAGCAAATGCCAAGGGGGAAATGTCTTTCGCATAACCCATATAAAAACCCCCTACCACCATTACTGAATAAGTAATGGCCATCGGGCTGACAAGACACATACAGAACGCCTTAAAAAAGTCGGAATCGAAGAAATGGAGTTTATGTCGGTGGATTCTTTGAATTTTTTTCTTGCCCTTTTCTCCTTTAAGGGAATCGAGACCCATGGAAATCAGCATGTAAGAAGCAATAATCCACATCCCAACCCTCACAAAAGAGTAATCTATAAAACTTATGACTCCATGCGTAGCCAAGAGTAAAAAAAGTAAATCAACCACAGTCGCCCCCAAAGTGACCTGAAGATGGAACCATGGACCGCGTTTTGGGTTCAAACCTTCACGTATCCCCCAGAGGGAGATGGGACCGATTACAAAGCCCTGAATAAAACCAAATACAAAGGCGTCTGGACTGAACATTTTTTGTTTTATAAATCTTAAAATTGTAGCACGAAAATAGCCTTCTGACAAACTCAGGTTGACTGGCGCCCGCGACTTAATGATAAAATGAAGTTCTTTAACCATCTGCAATCATTAAACTGTTGCAATTATTTAACAAGCTCCCTTCCATAAAAGAGGGTTACCTTCGGGTGGATCATTCTTTAGGTGCGGGAGAAACCTTAGACGAGGCGCGTTATCTGCTTTTTAGTCCCCACGATGCCAGTGGAGAAGGTAACGAACTTGGGCTGAACAGAGTACCGAGTGAAGTCAAACGGCATCTCACCCATGAAGCCACCTTACTTGAAGAGTACTTCAATCAAGAACGCGACGTAGGAATGAACGAGCTTGGCACAGAAATCCTTAAGCGTTGTCCGGGAGGAGTACGTGTAAGTGCGGAACTCAATCGTGGACTTTGTAATGCGAGTGGAGTGGCTACGGGGCCATTTGCCCTTCCGGAGATTTGGTCTCCTGAAGGACTTCGTGCCGCCCGACCACTCTTGGAGAAAATCCACAGGAGTATGATAGGTGACCTTGATGTCATTTTTGCCGGCTTAAAACCCGGTGCTCGAATCATCTGTCTACACAGCATGGACCCCTGGGGCTTTGAGCAAGGAACTCGTCCTCCCCTAAGCCATGCAAGCATGAAAGAGTATGTTGCCGCCCAAGGATGGTCGGTTCAAAAGAAAATCCCCCGCAAAGAAGATTTTATTTCCGGGCAAGAAGAGGACCGTTTGAACGCTGATTTAGAGCTGTATCAAGCCCTTCAAAAGCTGTTTGATAAAAATGAAATTCCTTGGGCAATAAACGAACCCTATGGTCCGGACCAATCTTGCACAGACTTTCAGTACATGCAAATGTACCCTGGACGAGTGAGCACTATAGATCTCACCAAGTCTAGCCTCTGCGTGGGCGACATCAAGACATTTGATCCTCGAAACCCCAAAGTGGATCCTCATAAAGTCGCCTTCATGGCTGAACTACACAGTCAGGTAATCAATGGTATAATCAGGTTATGAAACCTACGCACCCACACGCCGCCGGAATCTTGCTTACGAGAAAAGTGCCTACCGCTCCGTTGGATGCGCATATTGGCGACATTGAAAAAATTCTCCTGAGGGATGCGAAGACGCTCGACACCATTCACTATGTGTACGTGCTGGATGAAAAGGGCCGCCTCAAAGGGGTGCTGTCGCTTAAGGAACTCTTTTTACAAAAAAAGTCCGCTCTCGTCGCTCGCGTGATGATGCGGCGGCCGCTGAGTGTTAGGCCAAACGCCCACAGGGAGCGCGTTGCCTACCTCGCCCTGCAAAATCATATTAAAGAAGTCCCCGTGACCGATGAAAAAGGTGTTTTTCTGGGCGTTATTCCCGGAGACGCGCTGATGCAAACACTTTACCGCGAAACGACTAAAGACCTTCTCCAAATGGCCGGTCACCACGGCTCGGCCAAAATTGTGGATAATGTTTTTGAGCTCAGCACTTGGCAACTGTTTCGGCACCGTTTCCCTTGGCTTTTTCTTGGACTTTTTGGAGGCATACTTACGGCTAAAATCATTTCGGGGTTCAGTGCCACCCTTGAAGAAAATCTGCTCCTCGCCTCCTTCATTCCACTCATGGTTTATAGCGCCGACGCGGTGTCCACCCAAATGGAAGCTTTCATCATTCGCGACATGGCGATGAATCCTCAGCTTAAATTCTTACGCTATTTCGGCAAACAACTCACCGTGGTCAGCTGGATTGGCTTGGTTTGCGCCAGCTTTCTCTACGGTTTCATCTTGTGGGTTTCCGGCGATTCGCTCCTCGCCCTCACTCTGGCTCTTTCCATGTTCGCGGCCATGCTCTCCTCCGTGAGCACCGGCCTGCTCATTCCCTTTTTACTCAGCAAAATCCGCGTCGATCCCGCCAACGCCAGCGGCCCCGTATCCACCATCCTCCAAGACATGCTCAGCGTGCTGATTTACTTTAGCGTGGCCGAAGCATTGCTTTAAGATAGTGAATTGATCTCTCCAGTTTGCGATACTTTCTCTCATAAAAGGTTTGAATCTCTCCGACAGGCAAATCCTCCACCACCTCTTTTACTTTAAAGCCCTCCCCGGGGAGGATTTCTAAAGTGTAGAGGAAAAGTGCCTCGTTATCTGTTTTCAAATGCAAAACTCCACGCCGCTTCAAAAGCCGACGGTACATTCCCAAAAATCGCGGAGAGGTCAGGCGCCGCTTGGCATTGCCCAGCGTAGGATGCGGATCCGGAAAAGGAATCCAAATCTCATCGATTTCGGCCTCGGCAAAATGGTCCGCCAAATCTTCAATACGTACGCGCAAAAAACGCGCGTTCTTTAAACCCAACTCAAAAGCCTTTTTCGCTCCATGCCAAAGTCGACTCCCCTTAATGTCCACGCCCACCACGGTTTTTCCTGGAAATCGCTGAGCCAAC
Organism: uncultured Candidatus Peribacteria bacterium; assembly: GCA_964359495.1. Lineage (GTDB taxonomy): Bacteria > Patescibacteriota > Gracilibacteria > UBA1369 > 2-02-FULL-48-14 > 2-02-FULL-48-14. The sequence goes on along the minus strand of CAYHTG010000009.1, from coordinate 6,580 downwards.
TGAAGTGTGTAATCCCCATTCCCGCAGCCGAGCTCCAAAATCACCTTTCCGCCCCAAGTCCCCGGCAAATCGCTCGCCTTACCAAAAGCGGGCTCCAGGACGTGTGTCCACTTTTTCATCTCCTCAAAATGTTTGAGCTTGCGTCGGGCCATAGGTACACTGGGGCTCCATTATATATGAAAAACGGAAACCTATTAACACTCTTCATCATCGTCTTCCTCGACCTCATGGGGATAGGGATTATGATTCCCGTGCTCGCCCCTATGATGCTGGACCCGACCAGCGCACTAGTTCCCCTCGAGTGGACCGCCGCTGATCGCAACATTGCTCTGGGATTTTTGGTGGCCATGTTCCCCCTCGCTCAGTTTTTTGGAGCCCCTATTTTGGGAACTCTTTCCGACCGCCACGGCCGCAAGAAACTCCTTTCAATTTCACTGATTGGTACGTTCATTGGTTACCTCCTTTTCGCCACCGGACTTTTAACTCAGCAGCTCTGGCTTCTTTATTTCAGCCGCGCCTTGGACGGATTCACGGGTGGTAATATTGGCGTGGCCAACTCCGCAATAGCGGATATGAGCACCGACCAAAATCGCGCGAAAAACTTTGGTCTCATCGGCATGGCCTTTGGTCTCGGTTTCATTTTTGGACCCTTCATCGGCGGAAAACTGGCCGACCCTTCCGTGCTTCCTTGGTTCAGCTCCGCCACTCCCTTTTGGTTTGCCGCGCTGTTGTCTCTCAGCAGCCTCACCCTCCTCACCTTCCTATTTAAAGAAACCCTCAAAACAAAATCCCATAAGCCCATTCACCCGCTCATGGGTTTCCGCCACATTGCCAAAGCCTTTCAAATGCACAACTTGAAAATCATATTTTTGGTGATCTTCCTTCACACCTTAGGGTTTTGTTTCTACACCCAATTTATGCCCGTTTTTTTGGTGCAAAAATTCGATTTCAACGCCGCGGCCATCGGCACCCTTTTTGCCTTCATCGGACTTTGGATCGCCCTCACCCAAGGACTTTTTCTTAGAATAGTGATACGCTTTGCTTCCCCCCGAAAAATCTTGCGTTTTTCCTTACTCGCCCTTTCCATCCTCCTTTTTCTTATTCCTTCGATACCAACGGTTTTCCTGCTTTACCTCATCCAACCATTCATGTCCCTTGCCGAAGGACTCACGTTCCCCAGTACTACCACCTTGGTTTCCGAACTTAGTCTTAAAGAAGAACAAGGCGAAGCCATGGGCGTCACTCAATCCCTTCGCGCCCTCGGTCAAGCTTTGCCCTCGCTGCTAGCCGGTTTCCTGGTGTCCATCAACCAAAATCTAGCCATTTTAACAGGTGCCGTAATAATTCTCTTGGCATGGGCGATCTTTGTGATATGCTTCCGCACGCCACGCCGAAACGAAGCGTAGGCGCATCTATACATTAACCCTCACCCCATGAATCGCACTGAAACTATGGAAAAAATGAAAGAGAAGCTGGATGAGTGGGTCGAAGAACTCGATGAACTGCAAGAACAATTCGAAAACCTTTCCGACACTGATGAGGATTGGAGCGACATGAACGACGAACACGGCGACACACTGCACGACCTCCGCAGGAACGTCGAAAGTATCCGCCTCTCTTATGAAGAAGTGGAACAAGCCGATGAAGAAAGTTTCGATGAGCTCTTCAGCACGCTTGAAAATGAAATGGACGAATTCGAAGAGTCTCTAGGCCAAGCCCGCGACGAACTGAAGGCGGCTTAACACTGCACGAAGTGCAGCCTACAAATAGTGTCGCGAAGCGACTCAATATCTTTGGACCCACTCTACCATTACAACCTGCCTGAAGGCTTGATCGCCAAAGAGCCTGCCCGCCCGCGCGACCATTCGCGACTGCTGGTTTATCACTCCGATTCGGACGAAATCTGTTTTGATCGATTTTACAATCTTTCCAAGCATCTTCCAAAAGAGTCATTTTTAGTGATGAACGAAACGAAGGTCTTGCCCGCACGCTTTAAATCGCGAAGAGAAAATGGGGATGAAGTGGAACTTTTAATCCTACCCGGCGAGATGAATTTTCATACTCAGGAAGTCAAAGCAACGGCCAATAAACGACTCCGAAACGGTCAAAAGATTTTCCTCACCCCGAGGCACATGCTGGAGGTCACGGAAGAAACCGAAAAAGCTTTTACTTTTAAAGCTCATTTTGACCGCGCCGAGCTTCCGAAACTCCTTTTAAAATATGGGAAAACACCCCTTCCCAAATACATTCAAGGCTCGCCCCTTTCCGAAAAAGAGCTGCGAAAAAAATACCAACCGGTTTTCGCTAAAAATCCCGGAGCGGTGGCTGCGCCTACCGCTTCGCTCCACTTCACCAACCGGGTTTTGAAAAACTTGGATGAGGCCGGCATCCCTCAGCACCGACTCACCCTCCACATTGGCCTGGGCACCTTTGCACCAGTGCTTCCCGAACATTTGGAAAACAAAACGCTCTATGAAGAATCCTACGAAATTGAACCAGAACGAGTCTGGGGAATCGAAAGCGCTAAAACCGAGGGTAAACTCTGCACGGCCGTGGGAACCACTTCGGTTCGCACTTTGGAAAGTTTCGCGCGAACTCGAGCCAATTCCGGACGAACGGACCTCTTTATTTTTCCACCTTTTAAATTTCAAATGGTGGATCAACTGCTCACCAACTTTCATCTCCCCGCTTCATCTCTCATGATGTTGGTGGAAGCGTTTCTGCAGCACAAAGGAGCCAAACGGCATCTAAAGGACCTCTATCAAATCGCCATTCAGGAAAAGTTCAGGTTTTATTCTTTTGGAGATTGCATGCTGATTCTTTAGCGTCTATTATAGACGAGACTAACCCACGCTTATGACTCTCACGCTTCTTGCTCTGTTCATGGTCCCGGTCCTCTTTAAAATGGTGCTGGATCCCGTCGGCATGCATAGAGTTTTGAAAGAATGGGAAGATTCTCGCGCCCTTCAATTCGTCAGCGCACTGGGGCCCATGCTCATGGCTCTGCTCATTTGGAGCAGTGCGGGTTTCGTCTTCGCTTGGAAACTCGAGTCGCTCCTTTCCTGGATTGCACTGATCATTTTCTTAAAGGGCATTGCCCACCTTTTCCCGGGAATCGTGCGTTTGCACATGAGTATTATCAATGAGCAACGCATCCCTGTTTTTGGATTTTTGGGACTCGTGCTCGCCCTGATTTTAGTTTACATTGACGTGCAAGTACTATGAGTAAAAACATCTTTAAAGTTCTCGCTGTTCTTATGATTCTTGGCCTGCTCTTTGGCGCACTAGGCCCTCTTGTGCTATCCTTTGATTCCAATGAACAGACCGAAAGCGAAGCGACAGAGTAAAACCCTCATCACCGGCGACATGCTGATTGGTGATGTGCTCAGCCGCTTGCCCGATTCCGCCCAAATCATGCAAGATTTTGGCTTGCACTGCACCGGTTGCAGCGTGAACGTTTTTGAACCGCTCAAAATGGGCGCGATGTCCCACGGCATTGAGGAAGAAGTCGTGGACGACATGATCGCAAAAATCAATGATCTGGCCTTGGCTCGGAGGCGAGCTCCCGAGGAGGGCATTTACATGACTGAATTCGCGGCCGACAAAGTGAAAGAATTTGCCAAGGCTGAAGGCAAGGAAGGTTTCGCTCTTAAGATTAAAGCCTCGGATAATCAAGGCCGCGAGCCGGCCTACGCCATGGACTTCCAAGAAAAAGCCGGCGCCGACGAAAAATCCTTTGAGTTCCACGGCGTTTCCATTTTTCTCGACCCCGAATCCTTAAAAAACCTGGCCGGCGCCGAAGTCGACTTTGTAGAAACGGCCTACGGCAGCGGCTTCAAAATCACCAATCCCAATTTTACCGGAGCCAACTCGTCGGAAACCAATAATAAAGGTTGTGGCTGTGGCTCAGGTGGCTGTGGGTCCGGGGGCTCCTGCTCCTGTGGCGGCGGAGGCTCCTCTTGCGAATAAGCATTCCCTCACCAAAGCACCCAAACGAGTAAGCTCGGACGAACTCAAAGTTCCATTGCTTGCTTTGCCGGGCTTTGCGAGCAAAGCCACGGCCTCACTCGCTTGGGGCGTACCTGAAATTTTTTCGAGAATTATCTCTTGCTTGGCTCCGCCCGACCGCCACTTTCCATGAAGCTCCCAGCCAAAATGCCGATCAATAATGTCTTGCACCACTCTTTCATCACGTAGGGGATCTCCCACATGGTAGCCGGGCTCTATTACGCCATTTTGGAAATAATGATGTTGTTTAGCAATATCCCATAAAGACCATGTCGCACTTAAACTATAGGGATTGAAGGATCCCCCAAAACCACAGCGCTGCATGAGCGTATCGAAACTGCGACGAATCCTTTGAGATAAAGCAAGCACCCCTCTTTCATTTTCCGCAAAAAGTTCCAATAGCGCTGCGGCATAGTCTCTTTCGCTCTTACTGATAGTTCCTCCCTCCACTTCTGCAATTTTTTCACGACCTCGCTGCGCATTCACTTCATCAAGATGTTCCACTATGTCCGCGTAAATTAATCGGTCTTTTACCGTCTTTTTAATCAACGCCTTCCGAGCCGACTCCGGAGAAAGATCCGGTGTTTTTTTCGTTCCCTCTTTCCCTTTTATGCGAGGCTTATCTTTAATGCCCAATACGGCAAGTATTTTCTCTCTTCCTCCTTCAAGTAATAGCATCCTCCCATTCCAACGCGCGCGCAGCTCTTCCGCTTGACTCAAAACCTCAGCGATTTCTTCCTCCGGAACGCCCTTTGCTCTTGCTTCATCCAAAAGCTCCCTTAAACGATGAGCAAACTCCCCGGCGGCATACTCATTGGGTTTGCTGAGCAAATCTATAAAGTGACCAATAACGGGAATTTGGCCTACCAAAAAATCAGCAAGGTGGTACCCGGCTATTTTTGCTCCCGGTTTAAACCCCACTCCGGCCCTCAATCCTTGCCAAAAAGTGATGAGCACGGCAATGCCGGTCATCGCTCCATCTCCCACGTGAGGAACGGCACTCACAAGAACATCAAACCCATAGCGATCGAGAAAAGCGGCTAAAAGATCGATTTTTGCCTCCGCATTGGCGGCCGCATTCAGATCAGCTATTAAGCGCCGCTGAAGGTGGGCTTTATGCTCAGGTGTAATCACTTCTCCACTTACCGACTCTGCAGTTGTGGTCGTTGCTCCCTCCACACGAGAGCGCGTTGCATCCCGTGTCGTTACAAGAGCAGTACTTCCGGGAGCAGGTAGCCAGTCAAAGTCAGCTTCTGCGGTTGGTGGCAACCATTGAAATTTATCCTTGTCTTCGGGACGTATACCTTCTACCGCTTTCGGATCATCGGGTTTTGGTCTCATGAAATCTGGGTAAATCGGATTACAGCATGATAACCTTAAATAAAATTTATGTCAATACCCTCTTCTCGGCACTTGTAGAGAGGTTATAAATATGTTATAATTTACAGATTCGTTTGACTTATATTTATGGCTGACGGCTCACATCGATTGGAAGTGGTGGAGGACGTGTCCGACACTCCGACTCTGATTGTAGATAAAGGAAGCTTGGAAGACCCTTGGTTCAAGAGCGAGAAAGAAACTTTGGAAGAAGCTCGAGCTCGCGTCGGGATGGTTGAAGACCCACTGGATCCCTACGAAGCTCTCAAGGTAGAGGCAAAGAAAACACGTCGAGAAGTTGCTGAAACTCTGAAGCCGGCCTTTTCAGAAATGGAAAAAGATTGGTTTAAAGAAGAGGACGAAAGCACCAAAGAAGCTCGCACTCGGTTCGAAAAAAAACATGGCCACAAAATAGAGGTAAATCCTGACGAAGAAGAAGACTCCGACGCAAGAGTGGCCGCCTAGTTCGAGTGAAAATCTAGTCACAACTTAAGCGACCTCGCCCGTCAAATCATTCTCGTAACATTCGCTTTGACCCTGCGAAGTTTTTTCGATATCTTGTGGTACACCAGGCACAAAACCCCTATATCTTGTGTCTAACCGCCTCCTCGGCCCCTAAGGGCTGTAGGCTTCTTATTTCCCCTCCCCCTAATTTTTTCACGCGTATGGCTCACTCTATTACTCTTCCCGATCTTGTCGCAACGGTGCAAGCGCCCGGTCAAAAACCCGCCTCCCCCAAACGTCCACAGGACAGACCGCAGCGAAGCGAAGGTCCTTCTAAGGCCTTAACAATTAAACGCCGTTACACGCAGCCGGGAGTGGACGCTTATGAACTTTTGGATTTTGAGCTGCGAGAATCACGCATCACCGAGCCGGATGGAACCATGGTTTTTGAAATGCAAAATGTGGAAGTGCCGAAAACGTGGTCTCAACTGGCCACCGACATCATCGCTCAAAAATATTTTAGGAAAAGAGGGGTAAACCCTATAGGACAGGAAGGAGCCTCGGCTTCGCCGAATGACGGCGAAACCAGCGCCAAACAAGTGGTACACCGCGTGGCTCACACCATTCGCACCTTTGGTGAACAACAGGGTTACTTCGCGAGCCGTGAAGACGCGGATGCTTTCGAACAAGAACTGAAATTTCTCTGCATCACGCAACGAGGAGCCTTCAACTCCCCCGTGTGGTTCAACTG
>CAYHTG010000008.1:7725-25512 GCA_964359495.1 uncultured Candidatus Peribacteria bacterium | reverse complement strand
AGAAGCTCCCAAGGGTTTGGCTGTTCGCCAATTAAAGCGGTACGCGAGCTGGGTTCAAAACGTCGTGAGACAGTTTGGCCTCTATCCGCCATGTCTGAAGGAAAATTGAAGGAAGTTGTCCTTAGTACGAGAGGACCGGGATGAACAAACCTCTAGTGTACCTGTTGTCGCGTCAGCGGCATGGCAGGGTAGCTAAGTTCGGCTTGGATAAACGCTGAAAGCATCTAAGCGTGAAGCCAGTCCTAAGAAAATTTTCCCCATTAGCCTCCTCGTAGACTACGAGGTTGATAGGCCGCAGGTGTACGACCAGAGATGGTCTCAGCCGAGCGGTACTAACAGGCGATTGTTGTTTTAACGTCTTCTTCCGTTCTTTTGTGGCAATCAGAGAGAATATCGCTCGGCCTTCGGCCGAGATTAAACTCGGCTCCGCCGAGTGAAAAGCGGTTTTGTTCAGGTATCTATAGAGAGGGGGATACACCCGTTCCCATTCCGAACACGGAAGTTAAGCTCCTCTTCGCCGATCGTACTGCCTTATGTAAGGGTGGGAGAGTAGGGCGATACCTGAACTAAGCCGCTTTTTTTTGTGGAGATTTTTAATCCCTCACAGGTGTAGCTGTTCTGATATTTTCTTCAAAAAGGGGAAGATACCTGTACGTTGTAATATCATACGTTTCTCCAACGTTCAGATTCAGAGGTTCCCATTTTCCTAAAAATAAATCCGGTCTGTCGCCCAAAATTTCACCTTCTGCCGTAGAGACACTCATCAGATCTCTCGATGTCAAAGGATCAGAAATGTTAAAATCTGCTTGAGCAGAGTAACGATACAGTATGCTCGGAGGTTCAGTTTTAATTTCAGCTATTGAAATTCGTTTTGTTTGTTCTGTGATTTCGGCCCCAATTTGAGCTATGACTTCTGCAGATCCAACACTTGTGGCAAGTGCAGCGGTTGCTAAAAGAACATGTCTTACTACCGGATTTGGAATCGCTCTTTTCAGGCGAGCATTTGCTACTGCAATATCGTTCAACACACTTTTCTCTAACTTTTTTATATGTTCCAACATAGTATCGGTGTTTTATATATAAGCTTAATTTAGCACCAATTGAACAATAGTCAAGTGATTTCTTGTAACAATTTGATTAGTTAGATAACGAACAGGGTTTTCCTTGACTTCAAAATTGTAATGGCTTTCTAATGCTAAAAAGAGCTCGAAATCCTTTCATGTAAAGATTTTTTATGCGCAATAATCTCCTTTAAATCTTATTTCATCCTTTAACTAGGCTGCCCGCTTGATTGTGGAACATTCACAAATCTAACTAGTTATGGTAAAATTATAAGATAAAAAAGACGAAGCGAAGCGTGTCCAAAAATAAAAATCAAATGTATGGCAATTCAGGATGAAGTTCTGGCTAAAAAAATACTTGAAAAAGGGCTGCTCGATGCCAAAACTTTTGAAAAATTCCAAATAGCCGGTAAAAAGCAGGGTCTTCCACTCGAAACGCTGCTTTTTGATCGTGAAGTTTTACCCGAAGAAATTTTAGGAGCCGTAGTGGCCGAAGCCTACGAAGTTCCTTTTGTGTCTCTGAAAGATAAAGCCATATCTGATGAACTGACGCAAATCGTGCCCTACAGCGTTGCTTCTCATCAGTTTGTTTTGCCTTTTGAGCAAACGAGCGAGGGACTCCATACCGCTTTCAACAATCCTCATAACTATGAGCTCATCAACTTCATTGAAAATAAAACGGGACAAAAAGTGATTCCCTACTATGCCACTCGGAAGGAGGTGCAGACTTCCCTTAAGGCCTATAACCGTAACGTCAACGAAAAGCTCGACACTTTGCTGGAAGGGGCACTGACCGATACCAAAAAGCTTGAATCCTTGAAGGATGCCTCGAAAATTGTGGATACCATTATCCTATTGGCGTATCAAAGTGAGGCTTCCGATATTCACTTGGAGCCGCATAAGGATCTATTTGTAGTGCGCTATCGAATTGATGGCATTTTGCATACCATTGCCGAACTGCCCATTGCGATTTCCGAACTCATCCTCACTCGAATTAAAGTTTTGGCCAAGTTGCGTATTGATGAGCATCGAGCTTCTCAAGACGGACGTTTTAAGATTACTTTGGAAGGGAACGACATCACTCTGCGTATTTCGGTTTTACCTACTTACGACGGGGAAAAAACTGTGCTGCGTTTGCTCACTTCCGCGCGGCAGGAACTAGATCTGGGGACATTTGGCTACACCCCTGAAAGTTTGGAGAAAATTCGAAATAATATCTCCAAAACCAATGGAATTGTACTTATGACCGGGCCCACGGGATCGGGGAAAACAACCACGCTTTATGCCATTTTGAAGATTCTCAATACGCCCGAAGTGAACATTTCCACCATTGAAGATCCCATTGAATACCGATTGGACCGAGTGAATCAAACACAAGTAAACCCTAAAACGAACCTTACTTTTGGGGCCGGTCTTCGGTCTCTCCTTCGTCAGGATACGGATATTGTGATGGTGGGGGAAATCCGTGATGAAGAGACGGCCAGTGTTGCAATAAATGCCGCGCTTACCGGCCACTTGGTGTTGGCGACTTTACATACGAATGATGCCGCTTCAACCTTACCTCGTCTTTTGGAGATGGATGTGGAGGCTTTTTTAGTTGCTGCAACAGCAAAGATGGTGATTGCTCAACGTCTCGTTCGAAAAATCTGCGAAAAGTGCAAATCTCCCTATGAGGTGGATTCTCAGAAATTTGCAGAACTTCAAAAAAAATACAATTTAAAACTGGATCTTTTTGAGCTTTTTGAAAAGATCAATGGAAGCAAAAAAAGTAGCTTTACCCTCTACAAAGGATTGGGTTGTGAGACATGCACAGGGACGGGTTTTAAAGGACGCACCTCGATTTGTGAAGTGATGGAAATCACCGATGACCTTAGAAAAAAAATCCTCAATAAGGCCTCTCCCAAGGAAATTGAAGAGGCCGCCGTAGCAGAAGGGATGGTCACTTTATTTATGGATGGGATGATAAAAGTTTTTCAGGGGGTTACAACGGTTGAAGAGGTTTTGAGGGTTATGCGGTCCTAGCTTTATTTTGCTCGGCTGACGCCGAGTTTTAACTCGCTACGCGAGCGGTGAAAAAATTTACTTACCTTATCGGAGACAAGTTGGGAGCGGAAAGCCGTGGGGTTCTTTATGCGAATAGTGAAAAGGATGCTATCAAACAACTCACCAAGGAGGGGCATTCGGTAATTTCAGTCTCTGAGCAAGAAAAACCTTGGAAGGGTTTTTGGAATAAACCAAACCTCAGTTTTCAGGAAAAAATGCTCTTTGCCAAGCACATGGCGACCATGCTTAGAGCGGGGATCACCATTATCGAGGCCCTCCAAATTTTAGGTTCTCAATCCCTTCAAGCCAACAATAAAAAAATGTACGACACCTTGATTTCGAGCATTAAAGCCGGACGATCGCTCTCTGCGAGTATGCGGGATTACGATTGTGTGTTCTCTGAACTCTTCATCAACATGGTGGAAACGGGTGAGAAGAGTGGGACTTTGGATCAGGTTTTAGACTACCTGGATACTCAGCTCGATAAAGAAAATGAAATTCGCAAAAAAGTGGTTTCCGCTTTTATTTATCCGGCTGTGATTATGAGCATTACTATTATTTTGAGTTTCGGCATTGTGTTTTTCATCATGCCTAAAATCAGTGATATCTTCATTGCTTTTGACGTGAAGTTGCCCCTCCCCACACGAATCCTAATCGGACTCAGCCAATTCATGACGGGGCACCCTTTTCAAGCTTTAGGAGTTAGTGTTTTACTTGTCATTCTTACGGTTCTATTTTTCAGGCTTCGAATGCTTAAGAACTTTCGAGACAATTTGTTTCTCCATTTGCCGGTGTTCGGACGGGTTCTTCGCTATGCCAACTTAGCTCGATTTGCTCGCACTTTTTACTCACTCATTCAAGCGGGACTTCCTATTACTCGCGCTCTCACGGTGATTTCGAATATGTTCTCGAACAATTTGTACAAACAAGGGGTACTCGCGGCTCAGGCTAAAGTCGAGCAGGGTGGACAGCTTGGAGAGGCCTTTGAGGGTCAGGAAAAAATATTTCCTATTTTGACCGTGAAGATGCTCTATGTGGGGGAGAGAACCGGAAGTTTAGAAACTACTATGCAACAACTGGCTGTGCTCTACGAACGCGATGTGGATAATCTTACCCGGAATTTAACGGTGCTTTTGGAGCCCTTGCTTTTGCTTTTTATGGGACTCCTGGTAGGCGGGGTGGCCATCTCTATTATTTTGCCGATTTACCAACTTCCTAATCTTATTTCACGATGAAGAAGGCGTTTACTTTAGTAGAAGTTCTAATTGTACTCACGCTTTTAGTGATTATTTTTGGGATGATGGCTTTGTATTCTCAAGCTTCGCAAGTCCGTGCGGATTTGAACGCGCAAGTGGCGATTTTTGTTTCCTATGCTCGCCTTCAACAAAGTGAAGCGGCCGCAGGGAAAAATGCTGAAAGTTTTGGTGTCCACTTAGAAAGTGATTCCTACGCTCTTTTTGAAGGTGATACTTATGATAGCAATGACCTCAGTAATGATTGGACGACGCTTCCTCCCACTCTTGAAATTCAAAATATTTCTTTGAATGGCGGAGAACCGGAGGTTATCTTCCTCCCTCCCCATGGTGAAACCAATGATTACGGAACTCTGGATTTCTATTCCACTTCTCTCGATAAAAGTATCACCGTAACCATAAGCTCCCTTGGAACGCTTCACTACTAAACATCGCCGGCAGCCTCCGGCCTTTTCTCTTGTTGAGATCATGCTTGCGCTTTTTATTTTCTCGATTTTTTCGATAGGGGTGGTCTATGTATCTCTCGATGTGCTTCAACGTGACACAAAAAGCGAAGTGAGAAATGATGCTCTTTTGTATGTGGAGGAAGGTTTGGAGGCCAGCCGTAACCTTCGCGATAGAAATTATCTTTTTCTCCAAAGTGGCAGCTATGGTCTCGATCTCACTAATGATACGTGGAGTTTTGTGGCCGCTCCGGAAACTATTGATGCTTACTATTCACGAACGATAACAGTCGAAGATGTTTACAGAGATGTTAATGGGGATATTGCCGTGAGTGGTTCGCTCGATCCCAATACAAAGAGAATTACTTCCACCGTTACTTGGGATTGGAAAGAAGTACAGCCTCAAAGTCTTTCACTCAGCACTTACCTCAGCAATTGGACCGGAGATGAGTGGATGCAAACCACTTGTGCGGAATTTGCTTCAGGAACTTATACCCAAACGGAATCAGAGGCCACGGCCGGACCCCCTTCAGACAACTGTTCTCTGGAATTGGAGTTGGTGGAAGGACAGAGTGACTTTTTTTCTTCTGCCGATGTTGGAAGCCATGGAACGGACATCGTGGTGGATGGAAACTATGCTTATCTTACAACGGGTAAGGTCAATGAAGGATTGGTCGTCGTTGACATCACTGATCCTTCTGATCCTGAAGAGGAGGAGGATCTTGATATTGGGGGGAAGGGCCGCTATTTAGTGAAGAGTGGTAATTATTTGTATATTGGTGTGGAGAACTCCAGTAAAGGACTTGCCATTGTGGACGTGAGCGATCCTGAAGACCCGGAACTCATTAAACAGGTAAACTTGGGAGGATATGGAAATCAACCGGTAGTGAGTGGGACCACTTTGTTTATGGGAGTGGAAAAATCGAGTAATAGTTTTGTGGCTTACAACGTGAGTAATCCCTCGAATCCCGGTAGTTTGGGTTCTTACAATACCGGCTCGGCCACGAAGGTGATTGAGCTGAATGGAAGCACGGCTTTTGTTGGGATCAGCAATTCCTCATCGGGTCTACGAGTGCTCAACGTTTCCAGTCCAAGTTCTATCACCCAAATGGCAGCCTTGAACGTGGGTGAGAAAGTTTTGGCACTCGAATACTTCTCTTCACTTCTATACACCGGTATTGATGATTCCAGTGCTTCTTTAAAAGTAGTCAATGTGAGTAATCCCGCTGCCCCTCTTATTGTAGGAACCGTCGATGTGGATGCAAAAATTCAAGATTTAGGGGTTCAAGGGAACTATCTCTACGCAACCTTGGACAACACTAATTTTGGGCTGGTGGTTCTCAATATTTCTATCCCATTGAGCCCGCTTATTGCTTTCTTCGCTGATATCGATGGGAAGGGAACCGGGGTGGATACTACTACCGACAATGTTTTTATTGGTCTCAACGTGAGTAATGAAGGATTAGTGATTGTGGAGACCGTAAACGTTGAAATTGCCGATACGGGAACTTTTATTTCCGAAGCTTTGGACACGGGAAGCGTGGATACTCGCTATAATTTCATCGAGTGGGTGGCGGTAGTTCCTCCCACGGGTTCAGTAAGTTTTAAAATTCGTACAGCCGATACCGAGGCGAATTTAGCTTCCGCCACTTGGGTGGGTTCTTATACGGTTTCACCGACAGCAATTGTTCCCGATCCTTCTGCGAGTGGAACACGCTTTATTCAGTACCAGCTCACTCTAACATCCGATGGGGTTTCCACCCCTTCCGTGGACAGTGTATCGATTAATTTTAATCCATGAAGAAGCTTTGCCAGCGCTCTTTCACTCTCATTGAAATTCTTCTCTACTTCGTCATTTTAGCGGTGTTTCTGCTTACGGCTGTTTCTTTTGCGATTCAAATTTTAAATGTGAGTCAGCTCAGCACTCATAGGCACGAATTGGAGCTCAGTGGGCAGTTCATCACCAATAAAATTACCGTTGCTCTTCAAAGTGCGGAGAGTGTGGATGAACCAGGAAGTACTTTTGACAGTGACCTGGGGGTGCTTTCCCTCACAATGGCTGATTCGCTTGTTTCTCCCACGATTTTTTCTTACTCGAGTGGAGATCTCACCATGAAAGAAGGAAGCGGTTTGCCGGAAGCACTAAACTCTTCTTATGTGTCTGTAGACTCGGCACTATTCCATCGAATTGAAACGGCTAAAACTCCCGACCAAATTATTGTGGACTTGGCTCTGTCCGTTGTTTCAGATATCCCGAATACTCAGGCTGAGCTCGCTGTACATTTTACTGTTTCCTTACGACCATGAAAGTTTTTTTAAAACACACTGGGCTTCGCCCAGCAGCGTCCATCTCGCTCATCAGCATCCTTGTGATTTCCGCCTTCACTCTCATCCTTGTTGTGGGAATGTCGGTGACCAGCATTTCGACTTACGATCAAAGTTTCAACACAGAGGCTTCGAATACGGCTTATTATGCCGCCGAAGGATGTTTAGAAGAGGCTTTGATTCGTTTGGAGGGAGATAGCTCTTTTACAGGTACCACTTTAACAATGGATGCAGATACCGATTGTACGATCAGTGTTTCCGGAGGAGCACCCTATACCCTTTCCATTTCCGTAAATTTTTTAGACTACACTCAAAATTTTGAAGCGGAAGTCAGTCTCACTCAGTCCGGTCAAATTTATAACAGTGAACTTTTAAGATGGGAAGAAGTTTAGTATAGTACCACTGCACGAAGTGCAGCCTTAAAAAAAGGTAGCCACGCCGAATGAATATTTTGCCCAAAACTCTCGTTTCCGTTGATTTACACGATCATCTCGTGCAGTTTGTTGAACTCCACACTTTTGGGCAAAAAGTTTATTTAAAATCTTATAATCGTATGGCACTTCCGTCCGGGCTCATTGAAGATGGAGAAATTAAAAATCCCGCAGAGCTCAAGCAGGTGCTCACAACGCTATTTAGCTCAGCGAATCCAAAAGCGGCAAAACTTAAGGACCTGGTTTTAATCCTGCCAACAAAACTCACGTTCATTCATATTTTTAAACTTCCGGTGACGCTTTCAGAGAAAGGTTTATATGAGCTGCTTCCGCTCGAAGCTGAAAATGTAATCCCTTTTTCAATGGAAGACGTTTATTGGGACTTCACCGTTTTGGAAAAATCGAAAAAAGGCAGCAAGGAGCCTTTTCAATTGGTTCTTTTCGCCGCCATTCAAAAGTCTGCGGCCGATTCCTATGCGGACCTTTTTGCATCCTTGGGAGTGACACCTGTTTTATTTGGAGTCCAGCCTGAAGCTTTGATTTATGCTTTGTCTTCCCAGCTTGATCCCGGTAAAAACAGTTTCATTATCGAATTGGGTGCGCTCTCAACGAATTACCTTTTCACAAAGGGAAAGACGATTCGCAAGTACTTCAGCTCAAATGAAGGAATTGATTCATTTTTCCATGAGTTGGCGGAAAAATTTCATGTTTCACACGATGAGCTCCTCACGAGTTGGGAAAAAAGTAAAAGCAAGCCTGAATTTATAGAGGCGCTTCAAAATTTTATTGAGCGTCAGTACAAGCGTGCCCGAATCATTTTGACCGAGAATCTTGACTCCGAAATAAAAAAGATTGACGACGTTTACTTGACAGGTGAGTTCTCCAATCTTCCACGTTTTTACGAGCAAGCTAAAACGTCTTTTCCCGAATACAAAGTCATTGTTGGGGATCCAAAGGCCAAGCTCATTGTGGATGACAAAAAATTCTCTTCCAACTTAGAAAGAAAGGGAGGGGCTGTGCCCTATTCCATCTATTTTACGAATCCCATCGGTTTAGCGCTTCGTGCCTTTGAATCCTTGAAGGTAGGTGTGAATCTTTTACCGGAGTCGCTTAAGGAACATTTCGTTTATAAGAAATTTTCTTTTCTTATGGGTATACTTTCAGTTTTTATGCTTATGCTCTCTTTTATTTCAACAACCTTGCTCCTGATCCTACATCAGGAACTTTACTATGAACGGACCAATTTGGAGATCGAAAGAGAGGGCATTGAGAGCACTTTGTACGGAGTAAGATACCAAGAAGTTCAGGCAGCGCTTAGTGAGTTCAATCAAGAAGTCTCAATTTTAACAGCGATTGATCAGGGACTCATTTCGGTCCCGCTTACTTTAGATATCGTCTTAGACCTCATTCCCAAAGGAATTACCTTAACCAGCATCGACTTTACAGATAAAAATCTTTCAATCGTTTTCAATGGTATTGCTCGAAACCGCGGTGAACTCATCGCTCTTCAAGCTGCTTTGAATAGCAGTGAGCTTGTGAAAGAAGTGAATTTGCCGCTATCCAGCTTTGATGAATCCTATCAAATTTCTTTTAGCGCCGAAATTGTCCTCGATTTTTCTCACTTACCTTTTTATGCAAGCAGTGCCCTTACAGAATAATTTGAAGCGAGTCTTTCGTTTTTGTCTCACCTTGATGAGCTTATTTTTCGTGATCAATATGATCATAGGGTACGCTGCGAGACAAATCCACAATGAGATAAAAGAAATTGAACATTTTCTGGAACTTGCTGAAGATGTGAAGCCGAATTTTGAAGAGAGCTTGAACTTATATACGGCGGGTGCAGAAGAAGCAATTCAGTACGTTAAAACTCTGAGACCGGACTCTGAGACGAAATACATTCAATTCATTTCAAGTGTGGAAGGCATTGGGGATCAGCTTTCTCTCGATTTAGATTTGGAATCCGTCGATGGAGATGACAAGGCCTCCAGCCTAGGAAATTTCATTGATTACCGGGTTCAATTTTATGGTGGAGCTGAGGATGTCAGCCGCTTTTTAAAAGAATTGGAATCCTTACCTTACTTTGTGCGCGTAGATGAACTCCATTACGACAGTTTTGAGTTGGCCGATGATCCCACCGATTACCTCACGCCCAATGTTGAATTAATGATTACCCTCTATGTTCAATAAAAACTTCCTCCTTTTTTGGATTCTTACAGGACTATTTCTCGTCATGGTCTCATTCCTGTTTTTCTTATTCTTGAGCTGGAATAAGGAGTTGCCTGCTAACGGTGTCTCCGTGGATATTAGTTTGCCTGTCGTAAATTGGGATGAATATTTGCAGTTGTCAAAGAGTTTGAAGTGATGTAAAGTCCTATGCGTTAATCCTAATCCACCCGCCTATGAAGCTTCACAAACAAGCTTTTACGTTGATAGAGCTCTTACTCGTTATTGTTATTTTGGCGATTCTGGCAGGAATTGTTATTGTTGCCATTAACCCTGCTCGTCAAGTTGCTCAAGCCAACAACGCTCAGCGCGATAGTGATACTCGTGCTCTTCTTGATGCTGTGCATGAATACACCATCGATCAACGCGGAGTTTTCCCCGTTGAAATCACCACTACCGCCACCGTGGTTGGAAGTGGCGTAGGCCAAGTGAATATTTGTTCGTACCTTATTCCCGACTATCTTACGGCTATGCCTGTTGATCCTACCGATCCAGATGCTTCTTACACCAGTTGTACCAGCTATGACACTCAGTACACCATCGCCATTGATGCCGACAATCGCGTGACCGTGGCTGCTCCAGGCGCTGAAATCTCCGAAGTCGTTTCGATTACGCGTTAATACGCCGAGTACGTCGCGAAGCGACATCTTAAAACAGAAAGAGGCCTCAACCGTGAGGTCTCTTTCAAGCGGACACGAAGTGTCTGCTAAGCAATAACGTGGCCAAAGGCCACAACCAATTATGCTGCCATCAGCTTCTTCGCTCGATCTAACCTTTCCAGTGCTCGTCCTCTTTCTATTCGCACTCCCACCAGAACATCGGTATGTTCTTCAATGGTGCCATGGGTTTCCAATAAGCTGTCAATACGCTTGAGCGTTGCATTTGCCAAAGAGACCAGATCTGCGCCAAAATCCGCATTTGCCCATTCCTCTTGGGCACGGAAGCCCAGCTCAATAATGGCTCCGGTTTCCACAAAGTACCTGCTTTGATCGACGGCGCTTTTTACACTCAGGGTGTGAACATTGTGAGACCGATCAGCCAGCTTGATTTCAAGAGCAATCACTCGATCTTCATCGTCGCCCTCGTAGCTGTCGAAAAGATTGTGCTCAAGATAAGTTTTTCTCAAAGGGTCACCTCGGCGAGGTTTATTCAGCATTCCCAGGATTCGTAAAATGGAAGCTTTCTCTCGACTGAAGGGGTTGGTGTCTTCAGGCAAACCTGAGTGAGCGAGCTTTAAAGGTGCTTCAACCACAGTATCAATCGTGTGATGCTCCGTCATTTTATTGCTGAGAAAGATCTCACTCTGCCCATCGAAATCCTCTAAATAATCGTGACACAAGCCTCCCATCATGGCTTTTTTCATTTTTCTATACAGTTCCCTCCGTTTTGCTGGATTCGTTTCGAGTTGAATCCTTTTCAGGTAACGATTCATCACATGGATGCACGTTGCATAGACATGATTCATAACAATCTCCCCAGTTTCACGCCGAGGATCGTGTTGATTTGCCGCACTTCTTACAATGGGATAAGTCATGTGACCGATGAAAAGAGACTCCACCTCATCGAAAAGATCAGCGCTTGTTTCTTCGCTTGAGCCGTAGGCCTTATGGAGATACAGGTAGGCGAGAGCTCTATGGAAGTAAAGTTTTTTTTCATTAAAATGCAGCCTCATCATTTTGGCTTCTCTCTCGCCTTGGGTTTTAGGTGTCGGGTCTCTGCCTGCAATCCTTAAGCCGATCTGTTCGCGTATTCGTAAAATGAGATCTAGAACTTTACTTTGTTTTTCAGGTTGAAAATAACTATGCTGCCTTTTAACGATTGCAATTCCTCTCTCCATCTTTCCTTTCGCCTCTTTGAGTTCCTTCCAGGCTACTACGAGGGGATGACTTTCATAGAAATCAGAAGATGGAGGGGGGGGGAAGAACCGTTCAGGATTAAAGATCCTATGTTCCATCCTGTGAACCTCTGTTTCATCAGTTTCCGGATAAAGTGCCTTTGAGAGGTAGCCTGCTTCTTCCGTAGGGTACCGGAAAGGAGGGCGCTCAAAATCGGAGGCTGCATAGTCGAGACGTACGTCTCGTTCTAAGTCTTCCGGACCGGCCTCTGGACGCTCACCCATAAAAAAGCCTTAATCAGTTCGAGAGCTCATTCAACGCCTTTTCAGGTTAAATGTCAAGCGGGGACATGGGCTGTTCCGGTTGTAGTTTCAGGGATCTCATCTTGTTCAAGAGCCAGTTCTTGTTCAGGTTCGTATTTTTGACTGCGCGAGGTGAGGGGGTTGTAGGTTTCATAATAGAGTTCAATGAGTTCCTGGGTGTTCAGTTCTTGCACTTTGAGACCACAGCCTTCCAAGCCGGCTTTTACGGTGTTCACGCGCTGCGAGAGTCGTTTTTTGATTTCTTCAAATTGACGGTGTCGTTCATTCACTTTGCTCACCGTGTCTTGAGGGAAGATGTTTTCAAGGAAGGAAGCCAAAAATCCTTTCCGCTCTTGGCCAAAAGGATCGTGAGGGACAACAACGTAAAACTGCTTTTCCATAATGTCCGCGTATTCCACCAAACGACTGATGTATTCAATGTATTCAAAGGTTTGTTTTTGAAGGAGAGGGTTGCTTTGTTTTACCCCGATTTTCTTTAGTTTCTCTATATAGTGTTCGAGGTCGAGTTTCCTGCTTCGTATGACCACTTGAATTGGGAATTCGAGCATGTTGAGGAAGTTTTGGTAGGAGTAAATCACCGCGTTTTGTTCTTGTTCGGATTTTAGATTGAGGTTCACGCTGGAGCTTTTCAAAACGCTGCGAAGGCCTCCGTTTTTAAGGACGACGGTGTCATCATGAATTTCGGCAATTTTCAAATACAGTTGAGTGCTTTGGGCCTTGTCTTTCTTATTTCCCTTCACCGAGTTTTGAAATTTAGGATCGCTCATACGGCGGGTTGTGATTTGGTTTGTACGGTATCCAGCATCTTGGTGATTTCACCAATATTTTTCAGGCGTTCATGGTCTCGATCAGCCTTCGATTCAAGCTCAGAACCAGTTTGCGCTTTTTTTGTTTTTTCGGCAAATAAGGTCGCGCCATAAAGATCGGCGGCGCCCATCACGAAGGTTCTTACTTTCGGTTTTTTCATAAATTCCACCATGAGGATTGCCCATTTCCCAAAAGGAACGCCATTGATTTTTACAAAGGTCACGAGAAGGGTAAGAATTGCTGGTATTGCGGTTGGAATGAGCCAGGTTTCAATGAAAAAATTGCGCGCCAGAGTCACATAAATGGCGTATGAAATTCCTCCACCCACGCCAAGCGTGATGAGTTGCTTCAAGGTGAGCGGACCCACGATTTTATCTTCAATTTGGACGTCTTGAGGGATTTTGTATTGCATCTAAGTAGTATACCTTAAAATGAGGCTTTTTTCAAGCTGTTAAACCTGGTAGAGTCTTCGCAATGAAAAACATTCGAAACTTTTGCATCATTGCTCACATTGATCATGGGAAATCCACCTTGGCGGATCGGTTTTTGGAGCTTACCGGTACTTTGACGAGCCGAGAAATGAAGCATGGCCAAATGTTGGATACCATGGATATTGAGCAGGAAAGAGGAATCACCATTAAATTGCAGCCGGTGCGGATGGACTGGAAGCATGCAGGAAAGGACTATCAGCTCAATTTGATTGATACGCCCGGACACGTTGATTTCAGTTATGAGGTTTCCCGCAGTTTGGCGGCTTGTGAGGGCGCCATTTTGGTGGTGGATGCGAGCCAAGGCATTCAAGCCCAGACCTTGGCGAATTGCACCATGGCTCTCAACCATAAACTCACTATTATTCCGGTGCTCAATAAAATAGATTTGCCGGCGGCGGAGCCCGAAAGGAGAGCCATTGAAATTGAAAATGCGCTCGGAATTTCTCGGGATGAAATCATTTGTATTTCCGCCAAAGAGGGGACGAATGTGGAAAAAGTATTGGAACGTGTGATTGAACTGGTTCCGCCGCCTCCATCGGTAGGATCTTCAGAAGAAACAAAGGCTTTGATTTTTGATTCCGTTTACGATCCCTACAAAGGGATTGTGGCGTATGTGCGAGTGATGCAGGGGCATTTGGAGCGCGGTCAGAAGATCAAATTTCTGAATACGAAGGCCGTGAGCGACATCATAGAGGGGGGTTGTTTTAAGCCAAAATATAAAGCGTTGGACGCTCTTGACGGCGGGGAGGTGGGTTACGTTGTTACGGGTATGAAATCGGTAGCGGATGCTCGCGTGGGGGATACGATTTGGAGAAAGGACAGTGCGAACATGAAGGAAGAGACCGATGCGCAGCCTCTTCCCGGCTACAAACGAGTGGTTCCTTTTGTGTACGCGGGGATTTTTTGCATTGAAGGGGAGGGCTATCCTTTACTGCGCGATGCTTTGGATAAGTTGAGTCTGAATGACAGTGCGCTGACTTTTGAGCCGGAACATTCCGGAGCGCTCGGGCATGGATTCCGTTGTGGATTCCTTGGCCTTCTGCACCTTGATATTGTCCAAGAACGCCTGGAACGTGAATACAATCTGGATCTTATTGTCACGGCGCCCAGCGTTTCCTATGAAGTGAAGGACTCTAAAGGCATTGTGACCCGCATTTCAAATCCGGGTGAGTTACCCGACCCCAGTCAGATTGATGAAATCCGTGAGCCCTGGATGAAGGTGGAAATTTTGGTGCCTAAAGAATACATCGGTCCGCTGATTACTCTACTTCAAGAGCGTCGTGGAATCTCCAAAAATATGCAGTATTTGGATGAGCAGCGCGTGAATTTGATTTACGAAATTCCCCTTGCGTCTATAGTGGTGGATTTTTACGATGAGCTGAAGAGTGTCACTTCCGGCTACGCATCCATGAGTTATGAGTTTATTGAATTTCGCTACGGCGATTTAGTCCGCTTGGACATTTTGGTGCACGGCGAACGCCTCGATGCTCTTTCCATCATCATTCATCGCAGTGAAGCTCAGTACCACGGAGGAGTGGTTTGCAAACGTCTCAAAGAAATCATTCCCAAGGCGCAGTTCGAAATCCCCATTCAAGCGGCCATTGGAGCCAAAGTTGTCGCCCGTGAAACCATTGGATCGTTCCGCAAAGATGTGACGGGTTATTTATATGGAGGAGATGTGACTCGAAAGAACAAGCTGCTCGATAAGCAGAAAAAGGGGAAAAAACGCATGAAAATGTTCGGCAAAGTGGAAGTGCCTCAAAAAGCCTTTTTGGCGGTACTCAAAAAGAATGACTAATCAGTAAGGAGCTTTCACTCTCAAGTCTGAAATTTTGTCGAAATGTTTTGTATTTCGGGTTATTAGTGTGAAGCGGTGATTTTTTGCCGTGGCGGCAATAAAACTATCGAAAACACCCAATTGTGTTTCCAAGTGTTTAGAGCGAAATATTTCGAGAGTAAGATTCGAAATTGCGTTATTTATTGGGATGATCTTTAAGTTCCTTAAAAATCTATCCATTTGTCTTTGAGCCTGCTTATTCTTGCAGCCTTTCAAAAGTTCCAGCTCTGTAATTGTTGAAATTTGCAGCTCATTATCTTCAAATGAATCTAAAAAATCGATTGCAGGA
The DNA here is from genome assembly GCA_964359495.1 of uncultured Candidatus Peribacteria bacterium. Classification (GTDB taxonomy): domain Bacteria; phylum Patescibacteriota; class Gracilibacteria; order UBA1369; family 2-02-FULL-48-14; genus 2-02-FULL-48-14. The sequence continues at coordinate 10,151 of CAYHTG010000008.1, read as the reverse complement.
GAGTACCCGCGTAAGTAATCGATTATTACATTTGTATCAAACAAAAACATCTTTAACGTAAAAGCTTGGGTAAGTCCCTTTTCTTTATTTTAGATAGAGCTTCCAAGGCTTGGCTGATTTCCTGAGTATAACGACCTTCTCCGGCTCTCAGCTCTTCCGCACTCGGGAAATTACTCATGAAGGATAAAGTGTCTAAATGATTTGGATGTACCAAAAAAGCGGTAACCTTTCCATGGTCCAAAATGACATAGTACTGGCTTTTAGAAAGCTGCTTTAAAAGCCGACCGAAGCTTTTGCGAGCTTCTGAAGAGCTTATAAGTTGACTGGTTGATATGAGTGTATTCATGTCCTTATCATACTTTTATATTAGTGGTATGTCAAGATTTAGTACAAAATATTGTACAAAAGTTTTTATGTGAAAAAATCAGGGTTTAATGGTAAAGTGAGCATTGATGAAGTATTCGCGCCTGTTAATCAGTCTATCATTTCTTCTTTCTTCTTGTGTCGACGGAGAAGTTTTGTCGTTTGATTCAGATTCCCGTGAAAGCATCACCATCGCTTACGCGGAGCCGCTTTCCACGTTTTCGCCGCTGAGTTACGAAGCGAAAAATCGAAAGTATTTGGCGAATATTTATGAGCCGCTGGTGAGTTTTGATTCGAGCTTCAATATGGAAACGGCCTTGGCTGTTTCCTGGGGGAGGCTCGATGACAGCACTTGGGATTTTCGTTTGAGGGAGGACGTTTTTTTCCATGATGGTTCGGCCTTTGATGCGGATGACGTGGTTTATTCGCTGCGGCTTGCTCAGGATCAAGAAGGCTCGGAGCTTGGGGCGCTGCTTGGCACCATTGAAGGGGTAGAAAAAACCGGAACGCATCGGCTCAGCATCAAAACAGATGGACCCGATCCGCTGCTTCTCAATAAATTGACCTATCTTTACATCATTCCCGATGGCTATGAGGATTTTAATGTTCCGGTGGGAACGGGCCCGTACCGAATTTCCAGTTATTCCGACAATATTCTTGAATTGGAGCGTTTTGAAGCTTATTGGGGGGCACTCGCTTACTTTAAAGAAGCAAAACTGCAATATATTTCAGACCCTGATGAACGGAAAGAAGCTTTTCTCAGTGGAGAAGTCCAAGTTCTCGCCAATGTTCCGCCTCAAGCGGTAGCCGATTTGGAAGCGGCAACCATTGAAGTGGAAGATTTTCCGAGCTTGGAAGTGAGTTTTCTTATGTTTAATACTAAAAGTGTATTTTCCGATGAGAATTTAAGAGCCGCGGTATGGAATGCCCTTGGTACCGACTTTGCGGAAACTTTGGGGGGAGGCTATCTCATGGAAACCTCACAAGTCGCCGCAAGTGGCATTACGGGTTACATGGCCACTTGGGAAAATCGAGTTCAGGACTTGGACGCGGCAAAACAGGCTCGTGCTCTTTATGAAGGGGAGGTGGTGGTGACCCTCGATTTGCCTTCCGGTTTAGCTGCGCTTGGGGAGGCGATTGCCGAAGATTTGGAACAGATTGATATTTCGGTTAGCGTCAACTCTCTAAGTCCGGATCTTTTTGAAGATAAAATTCTTTCCGGCGCTTCCGATTTCTACTTTTTTGGCTGGAAGTATGACCTGGCGGACTCTGCCGATTTCTTTGAATCCGTGATTCATTCGAAAGAAGAAGGCTACGGAGAGTTCAATGGCATTGCTTACTCGAACTTGTCTTTGGATGAGCAGATTGAGGAAGCTTCAAGCCTCCTTGACTACACACAAAGGAGAACGCTTCTTGAAACTCTGACGGAGCAGCTCATGGAGGATCAAGTCGTTCTTCCTCTCTTCGAATCTCGAGTTCTTTATGCCTTGGGTTCGGGTCTTTACTACAACTTTCGCTTGGACGGCTTGATTATGGCTTCAGAAATTGTCGAAAATATGGTAAAATAAAGAGATTATTTAAGGTTATTGGATGCTGCACAGCCTGAAAGCCAAATTTATTCTCGCGTTTGGGACCCTCATTGTGGTTCTTTTCGCCGCTTTAGGCTTATTCTTGGTGGATGCCAAAACACGGGAGTTGGCCAACGATATTTCTTCAAGCAGCCAAGCCTTTGCCACCTTTACCGTGAGTCGAGTGATGGGGGACTTTCATGAACTTTTGGAACCCGGAAATTTCTTGGAATTCAGTAAACAGATCACCTACACGCTTCGCCAGGCGGATGAGATCTCCGGCATAGCTCTTGCAACCTATTCCGGAGCGGTTTTGTACGATTATGAGGATGAGGAATTGGAACGATTCTCGGGGACCATTCGTACTTTAGATCAAGCGGAGCTGGATCGGGTTCAATCGACCAAGAGTTCCATGCTTCTGGAGGACGGTCGGGTAATTTACATGCTCATCGACGAGTCTAAAGAAGTCTCTTATGTGGATTTCAATGAAGATCC
>CAYHTG010000008.1:0-7625 GCA_964359495.1 uncultured Candidatus Peribacteria bacterium | reverse complement strand
TTGGATATTATTGGAGGACTCGATCCCGCAACGGAAGTGGGAGGAGACGCCTACGACTTTATTGATATGGAGGAGGGGAAGCACCTCATTTACATTGGAGATGGAACGGGCCATGGGGTGCCCGCTGGAATTATGGCTTCCATTTCGAATGCGCTGCTTTATGCCCTTCGCAAGGAAAACGATCTGAAAGTGGTTGCCAAACTGATGAATGAAGTCATCCAAAAAAAATCCTCGAACACCATGTTCATCACCATGGCACTCACCGTCTGGGATGAAAACACCAGCACCCTTAAATATGTGAATGCCGGGCATTTGCCCCTCCTTTACTTCGATTACGAAGCCAAAAAACTTACGGAAGTGAAACTGTCCGGGATCGCTTTTGGAATGGTGGACGACATCACTCCACTCCTCAAAGAACAAGATATTGTTTTGAAGCCCAATGACGTGGTGGTGCTTTATAGCGACGGAATCCCCGACGCTCAAAATGAGCGCAATGAAGTCTATGGGGTTCAACGTCTCAAAATGAACCTCCAAAATTTGGCCAACGACGGCCACACGGTGGAGGAAATCCGCGATGGTCTTCTTGCCGACGTAATGAAATTTATTGGAGCCCGCGAACATCTGGATGACATTACGGTGGTGGTGATGAAGAAGAAGTAAAAACTATGGTACTCGAAACAAAACAATTCGGCGAATACACGATTTCTCGGGGCGACCCGAATCTTGTTTATGACGAAGCTGATTTTGAAGAGTTGCTGGCGGCTTTTGTTGAGGAGACCTTTACTCCTGAGGAGCGTGAGGAGTATACACCGATAAAAAGAGAATTCCTGAAAGAACAGCTTCGTGAGTCTGAAACAGTGGCTGTGTTTCTTGGTGAGAAACTAATTGGGATGGGAGGTATTCGCATTTTGCCCGTGGATTCCAAACCGAATGATCTCTATGTCGAATTAAAATCCGCCATTGTTTTAAAAGCTTTTCGAGGAAAAGGTCTTGCAAAGGTAATTTCTGAGCGTGAAAATCATGCAGTTGAGAGGGCAAAGAAAGAAGGAAAGGGATGTGTGCTTTTCTTTCTTACTAAAATGAAGAATGTCCTAGAGGGTGCGGTAAGAAGGGGCTTCGTCCCGATTTCCGCTAAGGAATGGCTTCGAGAAACCCGATCCGGCTGGAGTGAGGAAGATTTGGATGAAGGCGCAAAGGGCATTGAAGGTTTTGGCTTAAAAGTTTTTAAGGATGACAGCGATAGTTTTGAAAAGACTCGTGAGGTGAGTTCAGTGCAAAGTGGAATTAATCATGCTGTAACTGGTCAACTTACAGAGAATTAATTGTTCATGCACTTGACACGGGCGATGTATCCGTATAATATATAAATATAATTCATATTTATGCAAAATACCGCAGTTATTACGACTACTTTATCTCCGCATTTAGCCGTGTGGCTTAAGGTGGAATCGAAAAAGAAAGGTACGACGAAACGGGAAATTATTGAGGAAGCTCTTAAGCAGTATAAAGCGGAACAGAGAAGGGAGGAGCTTGCAGAATCTTTTGACCGAGCCGCTCAAGATCCTGAGATTCGAGAATTGAGTGAAATGGGACTGGGTGACTACTTGCAGCAGCTCAATAAGTTGGATTTATGAAGCAGAGAGATGTTTATTTAGCTGATCTTGAGCCCACTCGTGGCAAAGAACAAAGAGGCGTACGACCTGTTGTTATTATTTCCGGGAATACGATGAATGACCGTTTGGGCATTTTCATCGTTTGCCCCCTTACTTCAAAAATCAAAAATTATGCTTCGTGTGTGGTTATAAAAAAAAATAAAGAGAATGGTTTGGGTGTTGACTCTGAGGTCATACCCTTTCAAATTCGAAGTCTCGATAGAAGCCGACTCATAAAAAGATTGGGGTGTATTTCTTTGTCTGAGCTGGGTCTTATTTTCGAAAATCTTGCAGACACCTTAAGGTATTGACTATTTCAATTGCTTCTTTGCTTCGTCCTGAAGAAAATTATTTTTTGAAATTACGCTTCTTCCTAACTCCTTTTCTGTTTGCTTTCGTGCATTCCCGGCCACGCTTCCTCCGCGTCTCGCCACACTTTTATGTTCTGCCATGATTTTTGGTTTTTCCGTATGAGAAATTTCAGTTGTCACCTTCTCACCCAGCATCGTAAAAATTAGTTCCAAATCAGTCATGTTGTCTCTTAAATTTGCTTTGGATTTAGTGGGGATATCCTTGTACTTCTTGTACTCGCCGGGAGTCATGCCAAAAGTTGCCTTGGAAATTTCAGCGGTCAAAATCGAATAATCTTTTTCGTGCGTGAGGCCTCGTTCTTTCCATTCATCCGTCAAGTTCTGGCGGATTGCCATGCCGCGCAGGCGCTTATCAATCCAATCTTTTGGGTAGCCTTTTTGCTCGTAAATAACTTTCATTCTTTCTTGTGCCAATTCAGGGTTTTCTATCTCATCCAGCCTTTCTTTTCCCACTTCAGCCAGCCACATCTTGAAAGGCTCAGCTTTTTTGCTCGGAATGGACTGTATCAGGCGAAATGCATTCTTGGTGTTCACGCAATCGGTAAGCCGTTCTTTTTCATCGGGAGCCATAAGTTTCAAATGTACCCAAATTGGGGACAGTTGAATTTCAGTAAACTCCCTTTGTTTTAATTTCCCCCAATACTGCCTTGGTGTCGGACTATCAGTTAGCGCTTCGATTATATCCACTACCGAAAAAAACCATTCATTTTTATACCAGATTCGGCGAATCTTTTTTGATTGGAAGAGGGCGAGTTTTTCGTTTCGATCATTCATACCCCTATGATAGGTGAGTTCAGGCTCACTTGTCAAGCACTTATTCCAGGCACGGGAAACTTCAGGCACATTTCCTTTACCTTTCCTTTGAGGTCGGCCAGGTAGGCTTCGTCTGCAGGGTGTTTGAGTGCGTCAATGATCCATTCGCCGAGTTGTTTCATTTCGGGTTCTTTCATGCCGCGGGTGGTGGCGGCGGGAGTGCCGAGGCGAATGCCGCTGGGTTTGAGAGGCGGATTGGGGTCGTCGGGGATGACTTGTTTGTTGCAGGTGATTCCCACTTTGTCGAGGGTGATTTCCGCTTCGGTTCCTCCTAAGTTATAGCTTTCGATGGTATTGGCGACCATCATGTGGTTGTCCGTACCATTGGTGATGAGTTTGAGGCCACCGGCCATGAGAGCGGCGGCGAGGGCTTTGGAGTTTTTGAGGACTTGATCGGCGTAGACTTTAAATTCAGGCTGAAGTGCTTTCCCAAGGGTCACTGCAATGGAAGCAATGGTTTGCATGTGAGGTCCGCCTTGAAGTCCGGGGAAAACGGACTTATCGATGTCTTTGGCGTACTGTGCCTTACATAAAATCATTCCCCCGCGTGGCCCACGGAGACTCTTGTGGGTGGTGGTGGTGACAATATCGAAGCCGTAATCAAAAGGATTGCGCATCACGCCTCCGGCAATGAGACCTCCAATGTGAGCCACATCGGCCATGGTGATGGCGCCCACCGCATCGGCGGCCTTTCTAAAAATGCTGTAATCAAGATCTCGAGGATAAGAAGTGTAGCCGCACAAAATGATCTTGGGTTTGTGTTCAAGGGCGAGAGCCATGATTTCATCGGGATCAATCCAGCCTTCTTTTTCGGGATGAGTTTTATAGCGCACAAAGTTGAAAATCTTACCCATGTGAGAAACGGGATGGCCATGAGTGAGGTGTCCGCCATGGGAAAGGTCCATGCCGAGCACGGTGTCGCCGGGTTTCAAGAAGGCGAGGTAAACAGCTTGATTCATGGGTGAGCCGGAAAGGGGTTGCACATTGGCGTGTTCACAGTGGAAAACCTGTTTTGCCCGTTCAATCGCAAGACTTTCCACAACGTCGGTAAATTCCTGTCCTCCGTAGTAGCGTCTTCCCGGGTAACCTTCAGAGTACTTATTTGTAAAAACCGATCCGTTTGCCGCCAGGACCTCAGGGTAGGTGTAGTTTTCAGAAGGGATCAGCTCGACTCCTTCCATTTCTCGTTTTTCTTCGCCGCGGACGGCATTATACACGTCGGGGTCATTCATTTCGAGGAGCTCCCAATTTTTCAGGACTTGTTGGGGGACGGACATGGGTAGTGGGTTAAGAGTAAATCAAGGATTGATCAGTAATGATGAGGTCGAGAGGAACGTCGTGAGCTTCGGTGGGGAGTTCATCCAGCATTTGTTCGCTGAACGCGAGACCGACTTTATAGCCTCGAGTAAGTTTAAGCAACTTATCGTAAAATCCTCCGCCATAACCAATACGGTGTCCTCGCGGATCGAAGGCTATGCCAGGCACAATAATGAGGTCCATGGTTTCGGGGTGCGCTTCCTCCAGGATCTCACAGGGCTCCAAAATGCCATGGCTTCCCGGTTTTAAACTTTCCCAATCGTCGAGAGGGCAAATGGCCAAGGTTTTGCCACTCGCCTTTGGAACAAAAACTTTTCTGTTTTCATCCAGTGCGTCCAGAATGAGAGCATGCGTATCCACCTCCTCAGGACTGGAAACATAAAGAAGAATTCGGCCGGCTTCACGCCACTTAGGCAAGGCTTTTAGCTTTTTTTGAATTTCCAGAGATTTTTTTGCATACGAAGACGGCGAGAGCGCTTTGCGCTTCTCACGCATTATCTGTCTCAAAGCTTTTTTCATAATGTGTGGCTTCGCCACATTATTTGTAAGCTCAGCTTCGCTGAGTAGTTTGCCGATTTAAGGGTCTTTTGTAAAGTTGAAACGTGTGCTAGTATCTTCGAGCTTAATTTTATATTCTATGGAACACTCATCCAGAAAAATGTCCTTGGCTCTCGTTTCTATCGTCAGCTTAATTTACGGAATTGTGGGAGGCGGACTCAGTGGCTATGCCGTTTTCTCTTATCTCGATTCCGGTGAGGAAACAGGTGGCGACACCATCATCAATTTTGAAAATGGTTCTTATAAAGAAGTTTGGGAAAAGGCGGCGCCGGCGGTGGTTTCGGTGGTTGCCTTGAAGGATCTGAGTGACTACTACGATCAGTTTTCTTTCTTTGACTTTCCCGGTACGTCAGAACCGGAGACTCCGGAAACGGCCGGAGATGGTGAACTATCCGAAGTAAGTAGCGGTAGCGGCTTCATTATTTCGGCGGATGGGCTGGTGGTCACGAACAAGCACGTCGTTTCCGATGAAGAGGCTGAGTATGTTGTGATTTTAGATGATGGGACCGAGCTCGAAGCCGAGGTGCTCGATAAAGACACTTTGAACGATATTGCTCTTATGCAAATCATCGGGGACGATGACAGACTGGGTGACTTACCCAGTTTAGATTTTGCCGATTCGGACCTTATTAGCGTGGGTGATCCTGTAGTCGCCATTGGAAATGCTTTGGGGGAATACTCCAATACCACCACTGCAGGAATTATTTCTGCGATCGGACGTGAAATTCTCGCCGGTGGGACGGGGTTCGGCACGGAAACTCTTGTGAACTTAATTCAAACGGACGCGGCGATTAACCCGGGAAACAGTGGGGGTCCCCTCCTCAATATGGATGCCGAAATTGTTGGAATGAATACGGCGGTGGATACCACGGCGGCCGGGATTGGATTCGCCATCCCTTCCAATGATATCGCCACCGTGGTGAGGTCTTATCAGGAATTTGGTCGTATTGTGAGGCCTTTTGTAGGGGTTCGCTATGTGCCGGTTAGTGAAGGTAACATGGAACGTTTGGGTGTTACAGTCGATCATGGAGTGTTTATCATTGGCGATCAAAATGCTCAATTGCCCGGTGTTGTTCCGGACAGTCCAGCTGATAAGGCCGGCCTTAAGGACGGAGATGTAATCCTTTCCGTGGAAGGGAAAGATCTTACGGGTACTTTCACCCTTTCTAACGCCATTGCGGGTTACTTGGTCGGAGAAAAAATCACACTTGAGATTTGGCGCGATGGGGAAACTCTCACGGCTACAGTGACTTTGGAAGAGAGCGTTCAATAAGGGAAAGGGATCAGCTGATTTCTTCGGCGGTAGCGTGCTTCAAACGAGACTCGTGGCATCGCCACACCCACTTTTTTGTAGAACTTAATTTCATTGGCCTGATATTTGAAAGGCTTTTGCTCGAGGGGGCAGAAGAAGATTTGATTGGCCAGTTCTAAGCCGGCGTCCTTAATAAGATCGGGAACTTGTTCGGTGGAGCTTACTCCCGCAGGGACCTGAGTGTTCTGTGTGGTAAAGGGTCTGGGGAAATAATCTTGAGCAATGGTGTCTTCGTAGGGGAAAAGTGAAAAGTTCTCCGGGAAAAACTCTCCGTATTCCCCTGTTTTCATCATATGCTCCTTAATTTTGGGTAAGAGTGCTTTGTATTCTTCCTCGCTGTAGGGTTTATTGAAAATATGGAATTTCGCCTTTTTTAATCCGATGCAGCCAAAACAGTCCTCGCAAGACCAACAGCTCTCGCAATATTCAAGGCTGTTTGAAAACATACAATAGTTGCAAAACTTAAGGTCGTAGCAGTTTGCTATGGTCACCGCTTCGTAGCACAGCTCGGTTTTCATGCCATAAGCATAAAAGTCATAGCTGTCTTTCACGTCCACGCTGTTCAAAATGTAGCGGCAATCCTCCAAGTTGCTCACATTGTAGGCGTCGAGGGCATTTTTTGAGCTGTAGATGGATTCACCACTGCAGTTTTCCGAATTCAAAACCACATGTCGGATTTTTGGCCACTGCGCGCTGAACTCTTCCCAACGTTTTTTCGCTGTTTCCAAACCTGTAAAAGAGTCTAAGTGAAATTCCTGGACTCGTTTCTTATATTCTTCTTTTGTGAGCTGCTCGTTGAAAAGGCAGAACTCTTTGTGGTCGAGCCCATAGCAGAACATGGAGTTTTTTACGCTGCGACAATTTCGAAGAAAAGCAGAGTCGGTGCAAGTGTCGCAATCGTCTGAAAATTTCAGACTGTAGCAGTTTTTGATGTTCACGCACTCGTAACAAAGTTCGGACATGAAGACGTTGTTGCAATCCACGCAATCGCGCGATTTGTCACCGAGGCGAAGGTACATGCAATCTTCATCTTCTTCAGAATTGAAAATGAAGTAGCAGTTTCGGCAGTTTCCGCAGTGGTTGGAATACTCGGAATTTTCCTCATTTCCCGCGCTCGCTTTGTGCATGCGCGGCACTTTGGACCACAGCTCGGCAAATTGTTCTAAAAATGTTCGATTGAAGTCAAAACTTTCCAGGAAAGGAACGTTGTGAGCTTGTTTATGCCACTCATCGAGATGAAAAACGGGGAAGGGAGTGTCCGGACGGATGTTGGAAACTATGGTTTTTCCACTGGCGTCACACTTCCTCACGTGCAACTTTCTTTCGTTACGAAAACTGAGCCTTCTTTGAAGGCGATCTTTTGGGCAAAGCTTGGGAAGCGGAACTTGTCTTTTGGCATAGTAAGCCTGATCCCGTTCATCAATTTCGAAGGGAGTTTGGCAGCGTTGGCACGAGGGTGTGATCATAATAGATTATTTAATTGTAAGAAGCGTTACCGGTTTAGGGATATAGTCCAATTCGGTAAAGACGGTTTTCACTTCTACCACTCTTCTTCCTTCACAGTTTTGATTGACGCTGAAGTCAGCGTCTTGGGCAGGACCT